>NZ_JAYSJZ010000015.1:0-26622 GCF_043726815.1 Lacisediminihabitans sp. | reverse complement strand
GGCGCGTCGAGCTGCACGTGAGTGACACCGAAAACGACCCCACCCCGCCCGAGACCGTGGTGGTCGAACAGGCCGCGCACGCACTGGTCTCCGCGATCGAATCCCGCGAAGAATACCTGCGCGCGGTCGAGGCGATCGCGGCCGGCCACGGGCCGATCGCCATCGATGCCGAGCGGGCATCCGGGTTCCGATACTCGCAGCGCGCCTACCTGATCCAGGTGTTCCGCCGCGGCGCCGGGGTGTTCCTCTTCGACCCGCCGGCCATCGGGGACTTCGCCGAGCTCAACGACGTGATCGCCGGCGAGGAGTGGGTGCTGCACGCCGCGAGCCAGGATCTCGCCTGCCTGCGCGAGGTGGGACTCGACCCCACGCACATCTTCGACACCGAGCTCGGCGCCCGCCTCGCGGGACTGCCCCGGGTGGGACTCGGCACTGTGGTCGACGAGCTCCTCGGCATCCATCTCGCCAAGGAGCACTCGGCGGCCGACTGGTCGACCCGGCCTCTCCCCCAGTCCTGGCTCGTCTACGCCGCTCTCGACGTGGAGCTCCTCGTCGATCTGCGGGACGCCATGGCCGGCCTGCTCGACGAGGCAGGCAAGACCGCGATCGCCACCCAGGAGTTCGCCGCGGTGCTCACCCGGGAGGCCAAGCCGTCCAAGGGCGAGGGCTGGCGCCGGCTCTCCGGGCTGCACACCGTGCGGGGGCCGCGCAACCTCGCCGTCGCCCGGGAACTCTGGGAGGCACGCGACGCGTTCGCCAGGGAGACCGACATCGCCCCGGGTCGACTCGTGCCGGACTCGTCGCTCATCGCAGCGGCGAAGGCCATGCCCGAATCGAAGCAGGCCCTCGCGGCGATGCGGGAATTCAATGGCCGGGCCAGCCGATCCGAACTGTCCCGGTGGTGGGCGGCCATCGAGGCGGGCCGGATCACCGACGACCTCCCCGCGCTTCGGGTGCCTGGCGAGACGATGCCACCGCCCAGGATCTGGTCGGATCGCAACCCGGAGGCGGACAAACGCCTCAAGACGGCCCGCGCCGCGGTGACCGAGGCGTCGAGCGATCTCAGCATCCCCGTCGAGAACCTTCTCACCCCCGAACTGCTGCGCCGCCTCGCCTGGGCCCCGCCGTCGCCGCTGGACCTCGCCGCCGTGCAGGATCGGCTCGTGGACCTCGGCGCACGACCCTGGCAAATTGACGCAATTGCACAGGTAGTTCTCGATGCCTTTGTCGAAGCCAACCAAACTCCTCTCCAGACTGACGAATCGGATTCGTAGGAACAAGCAAACGATTCCTGTCGAAAAATCGGCCAGCCTAGGATCGAAAGAGACCCAAGACAGTGGAGGCATAGTGGCCGAGAGACATGAAGTTGTGTTCGTGGATGGGGTTCGCACCCCGTTCGGACGCGCCGGCGAAAAGGGAATGTACTGGAACACCCGGGCGGATGACCTGGTTGTGAAGGCGATGGTCGGCTTGCTCGACCGCAACCCCGACGTTCCCAAGGATCGGATCGACGACGTCGCCATCGCGGCCACGACCCAGCAGGGCGACCAGGGTCTCACCCTCGGACGCACCGCGGCCCTCCTCGCCGGACTGCCCAAGTCCGTGCCCGGTTTCGCGATCGACCGCATGTGCGCCGGTGCGATGACCTCGGTCACCACCCTCGCCGGCGGAATCGCCTTCGGAGCCTACGACCTCGCCCTCGCCGGCGGAGTCGAACACATGGGGCGCCATCCGATGGGCTTCGGGGCCGACCCGAACCCCCGATTCCTCGCCGAGAAGCTCGTGAGCGAGGAGGCCCTCAACATGGGCTCCACCGCCGAGCGGATCCACGACCGCTTCCCGCAGCTCACCAAGGAGCGGGCGGACAACTACGCCATGCGCAGCCAGCAGAAGGCCGCGGCGGCCTACGAGGCCGGCAAGATCCAGCCCGACCTCATTCCCGTCGCCACCCGGGGCGACAACGGCTGGGGACTCGCCACCCGCGACGAGGCCCTTCGCCCCGGCACCACCATGGAGGGCCTCGCCGCCCTCAAGACGCCGTTCCGACCGCACGGCCGGGTCACGGCCGGCAACTCGTCCGGGCTCAACGACGGTGCGACCATCAGCCTGCTCGCAAGCGAGGCGGCCGCGAAGGAACTCGGCCTGTCGGCCAAGATGAAGCTCGTGAGCTTCGCGTTCGCCGGCGTCGAGCCGGAGATCATGGGCATCGGCCCGGTGCCGTCCACCGAGAAGGCCCTGAAGAAGGCCGGACTCGACATCACCGACATCGGGCTGTTCGAGCTCAACGAGGCGTTCGCGGTTCAGGTGCTCTCGCTGCTCGACCACTTCGGCATCGACGACGAAGACCCCCGGGTCAACCAGTGGGGCGGCGCGATCGCGATCGGCCACCCGCTCGCGTCCTCCGGCGTTCGACTCATGATCCAGCTCGCTGCCCAGTTCGCCGAGCGACCGGATGTGCGCTACGGCCTCACCGCCATGTGCATCGGTCTCGGCCAGGGCGGCTCGGTCATCTGGGAGAACCCGTTCTACAACGGAAAGAAGAAGAAGTAATGGCGCAGTTCGACGACCTCCGGGCCCTGTCGCAGGACGAGGTTGTCACGCACTCGTTCGTGCGCGACGTTCCCCTCTCGGGCGGAAAGACACTCGCGCTCATCACCCTCGACAACGGCCGCGACCACACCCGCCCGAGCACCCTGGGCCCGCTCACCCTCCTCGAGTACGGCGAGACTCTCGCCGTGCTGAAGGATCGTGCGGCGGCCGGCGAGATCGCGGCCGTCGCGGTCACCGGCAAGCCGTTCATCCTCGCGGCGGGCGCCGACCTGAGCAAGGTCGGCGACATCCCCGACCGGGCCACGGCGAAGCACCTCGCCCAGCTCGGCCATCAGGCGCTCGGCGCCCTCGGCGACCTGGGCGTGCCGTCGTTCGTGTTCATCAACGGCCTGGCGCTCGGCGGGGGGCTCGAGATCGGGCTCAACGCGGACTACCGCACCGTCGACCGCACGGTCGCCGGAATCGCGCTGCCCGAGGTCTCCCTCGGCATGATTCCCGGCTGGGGCGGTGCGTGGCTCCTGCCCAACCTCATCGGGATCGAGAACGCACTCAAGGTGATCGTCGAGAACCCGCTCAAGAACCGCATGCTCAAGGGCCAGGACGCCTTCGATCTCGGCATCGCGGACGCGATCTTCGACTCGGTGAACTTTCTCGAGGACTCGATCGCCTGGGCCGACGGCGTGCTCTCCGGCGAGATCAAGGTCAAGCGGCCGAACGAGCCGGGCAAGATCGAGCGAGCGGTCAAGTGGGATGTCGCCATCGGCATCGCGCGCAAGTCGCTCGAGAGCAAGATCGGCACGGTCGCCAAGTCGCCGTACGCCGCCCTCGACCTCATCAAGGCGGCCAAGAACACCGACAAGGCCACCGGATTCGCCGCCGAGGACGAGGCCCTCGCCGACCTCGTCTCCGGGGACCAGTTCCAGGCGAGCATCTACGCCTTCAACCTGGTGCAGAAGCGCGCCAAGCGCCCCGCCGGCGCCCCGGACAAGGCGCTCGCCGGTCCGGTCACCAAGGTGGGCGTGATCGGTGCCGGCCTCATGGCCAGCCAATTCGCCCTGCTCTTCGTGCGTCGCCTCAAGGTGCCGGTAATCATCACCGACCTCGACCAGGCTCGCGTCGACAAGGGGGTGGAGTACATCCACAACGAGATCGACACCCTCCTCGGTAAGAAGCGCATCTCACCGGATGAGGCGAATCGGCTGAAGGCGCTCGTCAGCGGCACCACGGACAAGGCCGAATTCGCCGACTGCGACTGGGTCATCGAGGCGGTGTTCGAGGAGCTCGAGGTGAAGCAGCAGGTGTTCGCGGACGTCGAGAAGTACATCTCCGAGACCGCGGTGCTCGCCACCAACACCTCGTCGCTCTCGGTCGAGCAGATCGGCGCGAAGCTCGAGCACCCGGAGCGCCTCGTCGGGTTCCACTTCTTCAACCCGGTGGCCGTGATGTCGCTCCTCGAGGTCGTCAAGGCGCCGAGCACGGACGACGCGACGCTCAGCACGGCCATGGTGACCGCCGCCAAGCTCTACAAGAACGCGGTCATCACGACGGACACTCCCGGTTTCGTCGTCAACCGCATCCTCGCCAAGGTTCTCGGCGAGGCGATGCACGCGGTGGACACCGGCACGCCGTTCGAGGTCGTGGAGGAGTCGACGAAACCGTTCGGGCTTCCAATGACCCCGTTCCAGCTTCTCGAACTCGTGGGGCTCAAGGTGGGAGCGCACGTACTCGACACGCATCACGCGGCGTTCCCCGACAGGTTCTTCGAGAGCCAGAACCTGCACAGGCTGGCGGAACTCGGGCACATCTTCGAGCGGGACGCCAAGGGCAAGGTGAAGGGCATCGACAAGAAGGCCCGCGACATCGTGGCCGGTGGCACGACCCCGATGACGGCGGTGGAACTGCAGACGCGCATCGAGGACGGGCTGGCGGACGAGATCCATCGGATGCTCGAGTCGAACGTCGTTGCCGCACCGGAGGACATCGACCTCTGCCTCATCCTCGGGGCCGGCTACCCGTTCCAGATGGGCGGCGCGACGCCGTACCTCGACCGGGTCGGGGCGTCGGAGCGGGTCTTCGCGGACACCTTCCACCACCCGCCCATCCGCGGCGCCGAGTAGCACCGCTCCCCGCCTCCACCTCCGCCTCCACCTTCCGCCTCCACCTTCCGAAATCCATGCATTCTTCGCCGTCGCTCGGCGTGTCGACGCCGGCACGCCGAGGTCGGTGAAGGATTGCATGGATTTCGGAAGCGGAGGGACCCGTCGCGCTTGGCCGAGCGGGGGTGCGGGGGAACGGCGGATGCCTCAGCGGGTGGGACGGGACAGGTGCCCGCCACGCTCGATCACGGCCTGGATCATGCTCAGGGTGGCCGGCCAGTCGAACATGACCATGAAGTAGCTGATCCGGATCACGTGGTAGCCGAGCGCCTCGAGAAACGCGTCGCGCAGACGATCGGCATTCATCGTCTTCGCAACCTCGGCGGGCGTCATGTCTTGGGTGTACTTGCCTGCGCCATCCACCTCGATGGCGAGACAGTCCCCGATGAGAAGGTCAATCCATCGCTCGCCCAACACGGGAACCTGAAGCCTGGCTGCGATTCCGGCCGTCGCCAGCCTGCATCGGCAAATGCTCTCCGGATAGCTGTCGCTCTTTCCATCGGCGCGATCGAGGATGCACAGCCGCCGCGCGGGCAGGTGTTTGCGCAGCCATTCGAGACCCTCCGGGCCGAGAAGCCCACGTCGTATTGCTGAGTCCAGGCAGGCGACCGCATCCTCTTCGGACTCCGTCGTCGCCACCTGGAGCAGGCAGTCGAGCAGTCCCACCCGCAGTCGTGTCGCGAGGGTGGGCACCGCTACCCGACCGCGATGGATGACCGTGGTCTCCCCCACGGCATCGCTCAACCGCAGATAGCGGTCACGTTCAGTTCTCAGGCGGCTCGACTCGTGCACGACGTGCACGTGGAGGGGAAAATCGTGGGGTACAGCGAGGCCGTACGATGCCGCGGCCGACACCGAGGCCAGACGCCCGCCCACCCGGAGGGCGCGAACAAAATCCTCGCGTGTGCCCGGCAGCGCGTACCAACCCTGGCGGGGGCGGAGCAGCACCCCACCTCGCACCGCCGCAGTCAAGGCGTGACTCGACGCGCCGTACGCGAGGAGTTCCGCAGTCGACAGCACGCCGCCGCCCCGACGGACGACCTCAGATAGTGAGCGCATCGAACCAGTGTGCGGACGCGCCAGTCGTCCACCGCGCCCTTCCCGATCATCCGTCGGTCGCGGCCGCGGCGGGCGCGCTGTGGAGGAGAAGTCACCGAGGCATTCCACTTTCCGAAATCCATGCAATCGCTCACCGACCCGGGCGTGTTGGCGCCGACACGCCGATCGGCGGCGAGGAATGCATGGATATCGGAAAGTGGAGCGGGGCTAGCGGTTGACCGGGGTCATGTCGGCGTAGCGGTCGCCGACCGGGGCGGCGACGGCGTCGAGGGCCGCGAGCTGATCGGCCGAGAGCTCCAGGGCATCCGCCGCCACATTCTCCTCGAGGTAGGACACCCGCTTCGTGCCGGGGATGGGCGCGATGTCGTCGCCCTGCGCCAGGAGCCAGGCGAGCGCGACCTGGCCGGGCTTGGCTCCGAGTTCGGCTGCCACGGCATCCACCTGCTCCACGATGCGGATGTTCGCCTCGAGATTGTCGCCGGCAAACCGCGGGTTGGTGCGGCGGAAGTCGGTCTCCTCGAGCTGGTCGAGCGAGCGGATCGTTCCGGTGAGGAAGCCCCGGCCCAGCGGCGAGTATGGCACGAATCCGATGCCCAGCTCGCGCACCACCGGCAGGATCTCCGCCTCGGGGTCGCGGCTCCACAGCGAGTACTCCGTCTGCAGCGCGGTGACCGGGTGAACGGCGTGGGCCCGGCGAATGGTGGCCGGCGCCGCCTCCGACAGCCCGTAGCCGCGGATCTTGCCCTCGGCGATCAGCTCCGCCAGGGCTCCGACGGTCTCCTCGATCGGGGTGCCCGGGTCCATGCGGTGCTGGTAGTAGAGGTCGATGTAGTCGGTGCCGAGCCGCGTGAGAGACCCCTCGACCGCGATGCGCACGTTCTCGCGGCTGCCGTCCAGTCCGCGGCTGCCGTCGCCCCGGTGCAGGATGGTGCCGAACTTGGTCGCGATCACGATCTGGTCCCGGCGACCGGCCAGTGCCGCGCCGACGAGTTCCTCGTTGATGTACGGCCCGTACATCTCGGCGGTGTCGAAGAAGGTGACTCCGAGGTCGATCGCCCGGTGGATGGTGGCGGTGGATCCGGCGTCGTCCTGCCCGGCGCCGCTGTAGAACGCGGACATGCCCATGCAGCCGAGTCCTATGCGGCCCACTTCGAGGCCGTTGGTTCCGAGGGTGATCTTCTTCATTCCGTGGGGGTCCTTCCCTGATAGGTCGCGATCTTGAAATCGATCGCGGCCAGGCTGTTGGTCATCTCGTCGAGCTGAGCCGCGACGTTGATGCGATGGATGAGCAGGAGTTCGAGTCGGTCGGGGACAGTCGACTCACCGGCGCGCACGAGTTCCACGTACCGCCGCACGCGGGCGATCGGCAGCCCGGTCGACCGCAGCTTGGTGAGGAAGCCCACCCAGCGCACGTCGGCCTCCGAGTAGCGCCGATGGGTCGACGACGCGCGATCGACCGGCGTGAGCATGAGGCCGGTGCGCTCGTAGTAGCGCAGCGTGTGGGTGGAGAGTCCGGTGAGTTCCGCGGCCTCGGAGATCGAGTGGGTCGATTCGGTTACCGTCATGCCCCAAGGCTAGAACTTAGAGCGCACTCTAAGTCAAACCGGGATCAGTTGGAGCGGTCAGAACCGAGCCGCCGTTGCTCCTCGACCGAGTCGGGAAGCGGGCGTGCCACGGGGATCTTGCTGCCGAGCACCTGGGCCACCACGTCGCGGGCGATGCGCTGCGGGGTGAGGCCCACCTCCTCGAGAATCTCGGCCCGGGAACCGTGCTCGAGGAACTCGTCGGGCAGTCCGAGCTCGTTGAGGGCCGTGTCGACCCCCGCCTCGCGCAGGTCCTGGCGGATCCGGGTGCCGATTCCGCCGACCCGGATGCCGTCCTCGATCGTCACGACCAGACGGTGTTCCGCGGCGAGATCGACCACGCTGCGGGGAACCGGCACGACCCAGCGAGGGTCGATCACCGTGGCGCCGATCCCTTGCGCGGCAAGCCGCTCGGCCACCTGCAGGCCCAGCTCCGCCATCGGGCCGACTGTCACGATCAGCACGTCCCGATGGGCCGCCTCCACGAGCACGTCCACCCCGTCGGCGGTGCGGCGCACCGCTTCGAACTCGTTGCCGACGTTTCCCTTCGAGAACCGCACGACGGTCGGCGCATCCGTCACCGCCACCGCCTCGCCGAGTTCCTCGCGAAGACGCGTCGCGTCCCGGGGTGCGCTCAGCCTGATGTTAGGGATCACCTGCAGGATGGCGAGGTCCCACATGCCGTGGTGGCTCGGCCCGTCAGGACCGGTCACTCCGGCGCGGTCGAGCACGAAGGTGACCCCCGCCTTGTGCAGGGCCACATCCATGAGCACCTGGTCGAATGCCCGGTTGATGAAGGTCGCGTAGAGCGCGACCACCGGGTGCAGGCCGCCGAAGGCGAGCCCGGCCGCGGAGGTGACGGCGTGCTGCTCGGCGATGCCGACGTCGAAGACGCGGTCCGGATACTTGGCGGCCAGCTTGTCGAGCCCGGTCGGCCGCAGCATGGCGGCGGTGATCCCCACGATGGTCGGATCGGCATCCGCGAGCCTGACGATCTCCTCGGAGAACACCGAGGTCCAGGACGGCCGGTCGCTGCCGCCGATGGGCTCGCCCGTCTCCGGGTCGATGTGGCCGACGGCGTGGAACTGGTCGGCGGCGTCGAGAATCGCGGGCTGGTAGCCCTTGCCCTTCTGCGTGATCGCGTGCACGATCACCGGCGCGCCATAGTTCTTGGCCTGCCGGAGGGCCTCCTGCAGGGCATGGATGTCGTGGCCGTGCACCGGACCGATGTACTTGATATCGAGGTTGGAGTACAGCGCCTCGTTGTTGGAGAACCGGCTGAGGAAGCCGTGCAGTCCCCCGCGCACCCCGCGGTAGATGGCCTGGCCGGGCTTGCCGAAGCGGTCGAAGAGCCTGCGGCTTGAGACGTAGAGGTCCCGGTACGAGCGGCGGGTGCGCACGTCGTTGAGGAACCGGGCCATGCCGCCGATGGTGGGCGCGTACGAGCGGCCGTTGTCGTTCACGATGATCACGAGGTTGCGGCTGTTGTCGTCGCTGATGTTGTTGAGAGCCTCCCACGTCATCCCGCCGGTGAGGGCGCCGTCGCCGACGATCGCGACGACGTGACGATCCTTCTGACCCGTCATCTGGAAGGCGCGGGAGATGCCGTCGGCCCAACTGAGCGAGCTGGAGGCGTGGGAACTCTCCACGATGTCGTGCACGGACTCCGAACGCTGCGGATAGCCCGCGAGTCCTCCCCGCTCCCGGAGGCGCGAGAAGTCCTGCCGACCGGTGAGCAGCTTGTGCACGTAGGACTGGTGACCGGTGTCGAAGACGATGGCGTCATTCGGCGAATCGAACACCGAATGAACAGCCATCGTCAACTCGACGACGCCGAGGTTGGGGCCCAGGTGGCCACCGGTCTTGGAGACCTCCGTGATGAGGAATGCCCTGATCTCGGCGGCCAGTTCGACGAGTTGTTCCGTGCTCAACGCATCCAGGTCTCGGGGACCGTGGATGCTCTCGAGAAGGCTCATCCGGCCAGCCTAAACCAGCGACCTCAAAACGTACTGGAGGATGCCCCCGTTGCGGTAGTAGTCGGCTTCACCCGGGGTGTCGATGCGCACGACCGCATCGAATTCCACGGTCTGCTTGCCCGCCGGCGAGTGCTCGCTCGGCGTGGCGCTCACGTGCACGGTCTTGGGTGTGGTGCCGGAGTTGAGCTCCTCGAGTCCCGAGATGCTGACGATCTCGGTGCCATCGAGGCCGAGGCTCGCCCAGCTCTCGCCGGCCGGGAACTGCAGCGGAACGACGCCCATTCCGATGAGGTTCGAGCGGTGAATGCGCTCGAAGCTCTCGGTGATGACTGCCTTCACGCCGAGCAGGCTCGTTCCCTTCGCCGCCCAGTCGCGCGAGGAGCCCGATCCGTATTCCTTGCCGGCGAAGATCACCAGCGGCGTGCCGGCGGCCTGGTAGTTCTGGCTCGCGTCGTAGATGAACGACTGCGGGGCATCCGGCTGGGTGAAGTCGCGGGTGTAGCCGCCCTCAACGCCGTCGAGCAGCTGGTTGCGCAGGCGGATGTTCGCGAACGTGCCGCGGATCATCACCTCGTGGTTGCCTCGGCGCGACCCGTAGGAGTTGTAGTCCTTGCGGTCGATGCCGTGCTCGTCGAGGTACTTGCCGGCCGGGCTGTCCGCCTTGATGTTGCCGGCGGGGCTGATGTGGTCGGTCGTGACGGAGTCGGCGAGCTTGGCCAGGACGCGCGCGCCCACGATGTCGGAGACCGGGGTGGTCTCCATCGTCATTCCGTCGAAGTACGGGGGCTTGCGCACGTAGGTGGAGTTCTCGTCCCACTCGAAGGTCGACCCGGTGGGGGTGGGCAGCGAACGCCAGCGCTCGTCGCCGTCGAAGACGCCCGCGTACTCGTGGGTGAACATCTCGGTGTCGATGGAGGAGTCGATGGTCGCCTGAACCTCGGCGGCATCCGGCCAGATGTCCTTGAGGAAGACGTCGTTGCCCTCGGTGTCCTTGCCGAGCGAGTCGACCTCGAAGTCGAAGTTCATCGAGCCGGCGAGGGCGTACGCGATCACGAGCGGCGGGCTCGCGAGGTAGTTCATCTTCACGTCGGGGTTGATGCGGCCCTCGAAGTTGCGGTTGCCCGAGAGCACCGCGGTCACGGCGAGGTCGTTGTCCTGAACCGCCTTGGAGATCTCCTCCTCGAGCGGGCCGGAGTTGCCGATGCAGGTGGTGCAGCCGTAGCCGACCAGATAGAAGCCGAGGTCCTCGAGGTAGCCGTTGAGGCCCGCCTTCTCGTAGTAGTCGGTGACGACCTTGGAGCCCGGCGCGAGGGTGGTCTTCACCCACGGCTTGGACTTGAGGCCCTTCTTGCTCGCGTTGCGGGCGAGGAGGCCCGCCGCGAGCATCACCGAGGGGTTCGAGGTGTTGGTGCACGAGGTGATCGCCGCGATCGCCACCGCGCCGTGGTCGAGCGTGAAGTGGTCACCGTTGTGCAGGGTGACCTCGGAGGGCTTCGACGCGTGCGACGGGCTCGGGCTGGTGTTGCCGTTGCCGGCGTGGCGGTGCGCCGTCTCCTCGTCCTGCGAGGTGAATCCGACCGGATCGGATGCCGGGAACGTGCCCTCGAGGGCGGCGTCCATCTCCGAGTGGCCGGTCTCGGCGTACGCACCGAGGTCGAGCTCGAACTGGGTCTTCGCGCGGCTGAGCTCGACGCGGTCCTGGGGACGCTTGGGTCCGGCGATCGATGGCACGACCGTTCCCAGGTCCAGCTCGAGGTACTCGCTGAAGACCGGCTCGGTGTCGGCATCGTGCCACAGGGTCTGAAGCTTGGCGTACGCCTCGACGAGGGCGACCTGCTCCTCGCTGCGGCCGGTGAGGCGCAGGTAGTCGAGGGTGACGTCGTCGATCGGGAACATCGCGGCGGTCGAGCCGAACTCGGGGCTCATGTTGCCGATGGTCGCCCGGTTGGCGAGCGGCACGGCGGCCACTCCGGCGCCGTAGAACTCCACGAATTTGCCGACCACCCCGTGCTTGCGCAACATCTGCGTGATGGTGAGCACGACATCCGTGGCGGTGACGCCGGTGGGGATGGTGCCGGCCAGCTTGAAGCCGACGACCTTAGGGATGAGCATGGAGACGGGCTGGCCCAGCATGGCGGCCTCGGCCTCGATGCCGCCGACGCCCCAGCCGAGCACGCCCAGGCCATTGACCATGGTGGTGTGCGAGTCGGTGCCGACGCAGGTGTCCGGGTAGGCCTGCAGCACGCCGTCGACCTCGCGGGTCATGGTGACGCGGGCCAGGTACTCGATGTTCACCTGGTGCACGATGCCGGTTCCCGGCGGCACGACCTTGAAGTCGTCGAACGCCGTCTGGCCCCAGCGCAGAAACTGGTAGCGCTCGCCGTTGCGCTCGTACTCGATCTCGACGTTGCGCTCGAAGGCGTTCTCGGTGCCGAAGAGGTCGGCGATCACCGAGTGGTCGATCACCATCTCGGCGGGGGCGAGCGGGTTGATCTTCTTCGGGTCGCCGCCGAGCGCCGCCACGGCCTCGCGCATCGTGGCAAGGTCGACGATGCAGGGAACGCCGGTGAAGTCCTGCATCACGACACGGGCGGGCGTGAACTGGATCTCGGTGTCCGGCTCGGCGGTGGGTACCCAGGATCCGAGGGCCTCGATCTGGGAGCGGGTGACGTTCGCCCCGTCTTCGGTGCGGAGGAGGTTCTCGAGCAGCACCTTGAGGCTGAACGGCAGCTTCTCGTAGCCGGGGACCCGGTCGACACGGAACACCTGATACTCGGTCGAACCGACCGCGAGGGTGTCTTTCGAACCGAAACTGTTGACCTGCGACATTGCGCGTCTCCCTTACTGAGCCCTGCCTGCTACCGGTGCCAATCCTTGCTTTCGACCAGACCGCCTGCCAGCAAGGCAAGCCTAAGTCTCGGCGGTACGTTCAGCGAGGGTGCTCGGTGCAAAACTATCTTGATATCAAGATAAATAGTACACGTGATCGGCGATCAGCACCGCCGCGACTCGTCGATCGTCTCACTCGGCGCTTTGCGCCCCGGCCTTCGCGTAGACGGCCCGCACGAGGAGCCAGGTGACCCAGAGCAGCCCGGCGTAGAGCGGCACGCCGAGAAGGAGCTTCATCGCCGCGAGCCATTCCACGTTGCCCGACCAGTAGAGCGGGAGCTCCACGACGAGGCGCAGGCCGAACAGACCGGCCCAGAGCCAGGTGGCGAGGTAGAGCACCCGCCGCTTCGCCCTGTTCTGCCGCCACTCGAAACCCTCGTTGGTGAGGAACCCGACGATCACTCCGATGAGAGGCCAGCGCACCGCGATGCTCACGAGAAGCACGGCGACGCTCACCACGTTGATGATGATGCCCGGCAGGAAGTTCTGCTCCGCGCGACCGGACAGCAACGCCAGGGCCGCCGAAATGCCGATGCCGATGATGCCCGCGAGCGCCTGGGAGACCGGGCTGCGGGAGAGGAGACGCACGGCAACGAAGACCACGGCGAGAGCCACGGGAACCAGCACCGCGAGGGTCACGTTCTTCGTGAGGGTGTAGATGACGAGGAAGCCGAGGCCCGGCAGGATCGATTCGACGAGCCCGCGAACACCGCCGATCGCCGTGAGGAGCGACCGGGCGGTCGGCACCTCCCCCGGCGTCACCTGGCCGAGGCCGGTCTTGCGCAGGGCGTCGCCGACGCTCTGCCGAAAGCTCGGGACCTCGGTCTCCCTCTGGTCCTCGCCGTCGCCCTGAGCGGACATCAGAGCGTCGACGCCTGGTGGTCCTCTGCCGTCGCCGCGCTCTTGGGCATGTGCAGGGGAATCAAGTCGCGAGGCGGCATCGGCGTCTTGCCTCGCACCACCACGACGCTGCGGAAGAGTTCCTCGATCTTGGCGGCCGCCTCGGCGTCCACCGCACCCTCGCCGGCGATCACTCCGCGCAGGAACCAGCGGGGTCCGTCCACGCCGATGAAGCGCGCGAGCCTGGTCGAGTTGGGCTGGCCGGCCGTCGCGGCCGGGATCTCGGCGAGCAGTTCGGGGCCGAACGGCCCGACCGTGAGGGTGGTCTTGCCCCCCTGCTTGGCGATCTGCTCGGTGATCTGTTCGCGGATCTCGTGCCAGAGTCCCGTGGTGCGGGGCGCGGCAAACGGCTGCACCTGCAGCGTCGACCCCGCGAAGTCCAGTCCGACGGCGACGACGCGCTGGCTTCCCTCCTCCACCTCGAGGCGCAGCTGCAGTCCCTCGCGGGGGAGGATCTTCACTCCGCCGAGGTCGACATACGGACGAACCGGGTTGGCCTCGGCCTCGTCAAGCGGGCCTTCGGTCGCGCGATCGGCAGGAGCGGACTTGGGCTGCTCTTCGCCGCCTTCGATTTCTGCTGAACTGATGTCGCTCACGAGCCGTCTCCTTGGGTCTTGACGCGGTAACCGGTCGAGCCGAAGCCCGAATCTCCTCGATGGCTTCCGGGAAGCTCATCGACCGGCACGAAACGGGCCTTGGTCACCGGCATGATCACGAGTTGCGCGATCCGGTCACCGACTGCGACAGAATACGGCACCGATCTGTCAGTGTTCAGCAGGGTGACCCTGATCTCGCCGCGATATCCGGCGTCGACGGTTCCCGGACTGTTCACGATCGTGATGCCGTGCTTGGACGCGAGCCCGCTGCGCGGCACGACGAAGGCGACGTAGCCGTCGGGCAGGGCGATCGAGACGCCGGTACCCACCGTCGCCCTCTCACCGGGTTCGAGGGACACCGCCTCGGCCGCCGACAGGTCGGCGCCCGCATCCCCCGGGTGCGCGTATCCCGGAAGGGTGTCGGCGACGATGAGTATCTCCACAGTTTCAGCCACGTCACGAGGGTAGTGCAGAACGCGCCGGGGCCAGCAGGGCAGGCGGGCACAGCAAAGTCTGATCGAATAGCCCCATGACGATTTACCGCGAACGCCTCTGGGCTTCACCCTGGGTGTTCATCTCCACCGCGCTCGTGATCCCGGCGAGTCTGCTGGTCTTCTTGCCGATCAACCTCTTCGTCGGGGTGATCGTCTCCATCGCGCTGTACGCCGCCTGTGTGGTCGTTCTCGTGGCGACCTCCCCGGTGATCGAGGTCACGAACGAACACCTCTCCGCCGGACGCGCGACACTGCCGCTGGCCTTCGCGGGAGAGGCCAGGGGATTCGAGGGCGAGGAGGCCACGCTCGAGCGCGGGCAGAGACTGGATGCCAGGGCCTGGCTCCTGATTCGAGGCTGGGTCTCGCCCGTGGTCACCGTGCAGGTGAACGACGCGAACGATCCCACCCCCTATTGGCTGGTCTCGACTCGCCGACCGGGGGAACTGATAAGGGCCCTGGCCGAAGCCAAGGCCCAACAGTTACGTTCCTAAAACAAGTACTTCCCTGAACAGTTACTGCCCTAGGCCGCGCACTCCTGGCAGATCGGACCGAGCTTCTCTTCATGATCGAGTTGCGAGCGGTGCTTCACGAGGAAGCAGTTCACACAGGTGAACTCATCTGCCTGGGGAGGTAGCACGACGACGTCGAGGTCGAGGTCTGAAAGGTCGGCTCCTGGGAGCTCGAACCCGCCAGGGTTGTCGGCGTCGTCGACGTCAACGACACCTGACATTTTGTCCGGAACGCGCTCTTTAAGAGCCTCGATCGACTCGGAGTCGTCGTCGGTCTTACGAGGTGCGTCGTAGTCGGTTGCCATGCCCATCCACTTCTTTATGCGTCAATTGATCTCAATCGGCGGCCACAGTTTGCATCATCGGCTCGCGAATAGCAAACCACTGCAAAAAGGCCGTGAATCCGACGCCTGTTGAACTTCCGGCACGCCCGGTATATTCCCGCGAAATCGGGGTTGGGCGTGACACCCTATGAGAACCAGTGACCGCGAGAGGCGTTCAGCATGCAAGACCTGAAAGTTATCGGAGTGGAGAACGGCGCACTCCTCGTCGCGTCCCATGAGGGGACCCGTTTTCGGGTAGCGATCGACGAGGTGCTGCAGTCGAAGCTCCGCCAGACGATTCACGAACCCGGCGTGGGGCGCAAGCTCGCGCCGAAGGAGATCCAGGCCCACATCCGGTCGGGGATGTCCGCGCAGGACGTGGCCTCCATCACCGGAGTGCCGCTCGACTACATCCAGAAGTTCGAGGGCCCGGTGCTCGCCGAACGCGAGTACGTCGTGACCTCCGCCCTCGCCGTGCCCGTGCACACCGCCATGGAGACCGATCCGCTCGGCGAAGGCTCGACCTTCGGCACCGTGATTCGCGAACGCCTCTACGACCTCGGCGCGATCAACGAGCGCTGGGCGAGTTGGAAGGAGGTGGGCAGCGGCTGGGTCGTCAAGCTCGCCTTCACCGCCGAGCAGATCGATCACGACGCCCGCTGGCGCTTCGACCCCAAGAAGTCCGCTCTCGCCCCGCTCAACAGCGAGGCCGTCGCACTCTCCCAGCAGGGCGAGATGGTGAGTCCCCTCGTGCCGCGGCTGCGGGCCGTGAACGACGAGGAACGCCGGCCGGACCAGTCCCGCTTCGACAGCGGCGCATTCACCGACAACGACCTCGCCCGCCCCGAGCCCGTGGCCTACCTCGAGCCGGTGTCCTATGGGCGCCTGGACGACGCACCGGCCGCCGTGTCGGATGCCGCGATCAACCGGGCGCCGGCGGCCGAGGAGTCCGAGTCGAACCAGACCGCCGATCTCCTCGAGGCGCTCCGGCGTCGGCGTGGAGAGCGCGAGCTCGCCAACTTCCCGGAAGAGGACGACGTCAAGGCCTCGCACCCGTCCGGCGGCGGAATCCGCCTCGTCGACATCCCGCTGGACTTCGACGACGACGATTCGTCCCGCGACACGGCACCGCAGCCGACGGTGCTGCATCCGAAGTCCGCGAAGAAGGGCCGGGCCACCATGCCCAGCTGGGACGAGATCGTCTTCGGCGCACGCTCGGACGAAGATCACTGATTCGACGCCCTAGCGGCCGCTAACCCGGGTAGCGAAGGCCCCGAACCGCAACAGCGGGATGGATGTCTCGTCGGGCGACCACGACCCGTGCTGGCCGACCATGGATCGACCGTGTTGGGCGGCCGGCCGAGAGTCGTAGTAGGCAACGCCCTTGCGAGCCGCGACGATGAGGTCCCCGATCCGCGGCACGACCTCCGGGTCGACCCGGGGTCCGAACCAGCCGGACGAGATCGCCTCGTCGCGGGAGACTATCCACGATCGGCTGCCCTCCGCCGCCCGCCACCGCTCGAGCACGGCCTGACGGTGCGCGGCGCTCGCGTCCGGTTCGAAGTGCAGCTGCAGCGCGCGCGGCTCGCCCGCGACGAAGCGGATGCCGTCCACGAGGCCCGGGTCGGTGTCGAACAGGATGTGGGAGCTCTGCGGCACGTCGAGCACGCCGTGGTCCGCGGTGAGCACGAGGCCCTCACGGGAGCCGAGGTCGGCGGCGAAGGTACGCACCGTCGAGTCGAGCTCCTCCAGCACCGAGTTCCACAGGGGCGACTGCCAGCCGTGCGAATGCGCCGCCTGGTCGAGCTCGGGAACGTAGACGTAGAGCAGTGCCCGGTCCCCCGAGTCGAGAACGCGCCTGGCCTCCTCGAAGCGATCCGTCATCGTCGCGCCGCCGCGGTACTCCGCTCCCCGCAGCACCGCCCGGGTGAAGCCGGACGAGCGATAGCGTTCCGTGCCGATCGCGAACGACTGCACCCCGCGATCCCGGGCCCGCTCGAACAGGGTGGGCACTCGTTGCCAGGTCTCGGGGTCGAGGCGGTCGTCCCAGCCGCTGAGCTGGTTGACGACGCGGTCGTTCGCCGCGTCGAGCACGGTGTAGCCGACGAGACCGTGAACACCGGGCGCCTCCCCCGTCGTGAGCGTGGCGAGGGCCGACGCCGTGGTCGTCGGAAACCGGGCGCCGATCGTGCTCGACGGCGAGAGCAGCGGGGCGAGGGTGCGCGAGTGGCCGGCACGGGCCTTGAGAACCGACGCCCCGAGGCCGTCCACGAGCAGCACGATCGCCGAGTCGACGCCCGGGAGGTCGAGGACGTTCGGCTCGCCCGCGAGGGATTTCATGCAACTTGGCACGACATCGGCAAGGCTAAACCGGTGCGATTTCGTGGCCGGTAACATGGGGGCAATCCTATGACTACTCCCGAAATCCCCACCGCACAGCCCGCCGGCGAACGAATCGACACCGTCGACGTGTCCGCCGAGATGGAGGGCTCGTTCCTCGAGTACGCGTACTCGGTCATCTACTCCCGCGCCCTTCCGGACGCCAGGGACGGCCTCAAGCCGGTGCAGCGCCGCATCCTCTACCAGATGACTGAAATGGGCCTTCGCCCGGACCGCGGACACGTGAAGTCGGCCCGCGTCACCGGCGAGGTGATGGGCAAGCTCCACCCGCACGGCGACGCCTCGATCTACGACGCCATGGTGCGGCTCGCCCAGAGTTTCATCCTGCGCGTGCCCCTGATCGACGGGCACGGCAACTTCGGATCCCTCGACGACGGCCCGGCCGCCGCCCGTTATACCGAGGCGAGGCTCGCCCCGGCCGCGATGGCGATGACTGAGAACCTCGACGAGGACGTCGTCGACTTCGTTCCCAACTATGACAACCAGCTGACCCAGCCCGAGGTTCTTCCCTCCGCCTTCCCCAACCTGCTGGTGAACGGCGCGTCCGGCATCGCGGTCGGCATGGCCACGAACATGGCACCGCACAACCTGATCGAGGTCGTGGGCGCCGCCCGGCACCTCATCGACAACCCGAACGCCTCGCTCGACGACCTCATGTCGTTCGTGCCGGGCCCCGACCTGCCCACCGGGGGCACGATCATCGGCCTCGCGGGCATCCGGGACGCCTACGAGACCGGCCGGGGCAGCTTCCGTACCCGCGCCCGAGTCTCCGTGGAGAACCTCACGGCCCGCAAGGTGGGTCTCGTGATCACCGAGCTGCCGTACATGGTCGGCGCAGAGAAGGTGATCGAGAAGATCAAGGACGGCGTCAACTCGAAGAAGCTCAGTGGCATCTCCGACGTCACCGACCTCACCGACCGCCTGCACGGAACGCGGCTGGTCGTGGGCATCAAGACGGGGTTCAGCCCGGATGCCGTGCTGGAGCAGCTGTTCCGCTACACGCCGCTCGAGGACTCGTTCAACATCAACAACGTGGCGCTCGTCGACGGCGGCCCGAAGACGCTCGGCCTGCGCGAGCTGCTGCAGGTGTACATCGACCATCGCATCTCGGTGGTCACCCGGCGCAGCCAGTTCCGCCTCGCGCGCAAGAAGGACCGCCTGCACCTCGTGGAGGGTCTCCTCGTCGCGATCCTCGACATCGACGAGGTGATCCAGGTGATCCGCACCAGCGATGACTCGGAGGAGGCTCGCACCCGCCTCATCGACGTGTTCGACCTCAGCCAGATCCAGGCCGAATACATCCTCGAGCTCCGGCTGCGCCGACTGACCAAGTTCTCCCGGATCGAGCTTGAGGCCGAGCGTGACGAGCTGATGGCCGCCATCGCCGTGCTGGAGGAGCTGCTCTCGGTGCCGCAGCGGGTGCGTCAGCTCGTGTCCGACGAGCTGGAGCAGGTGGCCGAGCAGTTCGGCACCCCGAGGCGCACCCTGCTCACCGAGGCCCGCCCCAGCGTCGCGACATCGTCAAGCTCGCGGTCGGCCCCCGTGTTGGAGATCGCGGACACGCCCTGCCTGGTGCTGCTCTCCACGACCGGCCGCGCCATCCGCGTCGACCTGCCGGACAGCCCATCGGATGCCCCGCCCCGGGCCGCGAGGCGAAGCAAGCACGACGCGATCCTCTCCTCCATCGTCACCACGAGCCGCGCAGAGATCGGGGCCATCACCTCGCTCGGCCGGCTGATCCGCCTCACCCCCGTCGACCTGCCGGTGGTGCCGGAGAACTCCGTGCAACTCGCCGCCGGGGTGCGCATCGCCGACTATCTCGCCATCGACGGCAAGCGGGAGCGCGTGCTTGCCCTCGTCTCCCTCACCTCGGAGCAGCCGATCGCGATCGGCACCCGCCAGGGCGTCGTGAAGCGTCTCGCCCCCGGCGACTACCCGAACCGGCCCGACTTCGAGGTCATCGCCCTCAAGCCGGGCGACCAGGTCGTGGGGGTCAGACAGTCCGGGGAGTCGGATGAGCTGCTCTTCATCACCTCGGACGCCCAGCTGCTGCACTTCCCGGCCTCCGCCGTGCGTCCCCAGGGCCGCACGGCCGGGGGCATGGCGGGCATCAACCTCGGCGCCAAGGCCGAGGTGGTCTTCTTCGGTGCGATCGATCCGTCCGCCGATCCCGTCGTCGCCACCGTGTCGGGCAGCACATCGACAATCGCCGGCACCGACCCGGGGCGCGCGAAGGTATCGCTGCTCTCCGAGTTCCCCGGCAAGGGCCGGGCGACCGGCGGCGTGCGGGCGCACTCCTTCCTCAAGGGCGAAGACGTGCTCTTCGCCGCCTGGGCCGGCCCCTCCCCCGCCCTCGCAGTCGGCGCAGACGGCTCTGTGCGCGCGCTCCCGGATGCCGGGGCGAAGCGGGACGCGTCCGGCACGCCGCTCGACGGCGTCATCGGCTCCATCGGCACCTCTCTCGCGCCCGACGCGGCGGCCGTCGAGTAGCGAAGCGGCAGCGGCTTCCGCCCGCTCGCGGCGGGAGATGCCGCTCGGCGGCGGGGGTTACGACTCCCTCCGCGAGTACTTTTTCCCGCCGAGGTCGGGCACAATTCCCGCCGCGAGAACCAGGGGCCGTGCGCCTACCCGGGAGCGTCGTCGACGACGAACTCGTCGGCCGCCGCCAGCGCGGCGCGCACCTCCACGAACCGCCCGAGGAAGCGGCGCTCGTCCAGCTTCTTCCGCCGCATCCAGCTCGTCACCTCGTCGTTGCTCTTGCTCGCGTTGCACGCCCCGCAGGCCGGAACGATGTTGTCGATCGTGTAGCGACCGCCCCGAGAGATCGGCTGCACGCAGTCCCGCTGCAACGGACGGTCGCTCGCCCCGCAGTATGCGCAGCCGCCCCAGAGCCGCTGGAGCGTCGCCCATTGAGCCGGCGTGAGATCGTGCTCGACCAGGGCCATGCGCCGCTTGCGGCGACGGGCCGCCTTGGCGGCGCGACTGTTCGGGTGGAGCACGAGGTCAGCTTAAGCCGCAGCGGCGAGGTGGGGCGGGACCGACCCGGGCCGCCTTTCCCTCCGCCGGGACGAAGGTCACGTCGGGGTGCTGGCGGCGGTTGTACAGTCGCGCGCAACAGCTTCATTCGTGAGTGCGCGCGTGTGACGACGGACGCCTCCCTGGCGAAAGGATGAACCCTTGACCATCCCCGGTGGCAGACCGGAAGTGACCGAGCGTCCCCCGCGTCTTCAGCCGCGATGGTTCATCAAGCTCTTCTGGAGGGCCACCGAGCCGAGTTTCGGATCACCGGCGGCCGTCGCGGCCTGTGGGCGGCCAGGCCCGAGCGCTGGGGAACGCTGTGGCTGACCACGACGGGTCGCCGAAGCGGTCAGGAGACGTCGGTGATCGTCGGCTACCTGGAGGACGGCCCGAACCTGGTGACCATGGCAATGAACGGGTGGGGTGAGGCGGAGCCCGACCGCGGTGGTCGTGTTCGAACCGGTGGCGGCCCGAGCCTGAGTCCCCGCCCGGAGGATCCGCTGCCACTTCTCGCGGCGGGAGATGCGGCGTCGCGGCGAGGGTTACGACTCCCTCCGCGAGGACATTTCCCCGCCGCCGCCGGGCACGACTCCCTCCGCGAGAGAGGCCCGCGTGACGGCGCAGCGCTCAGACCGCGGCGTCCTCCACAACGAACCGCCCGTCGGAGTCGAAACGGGCCGCCGATACCCGGGTGACAAAGGCGGGAAGGATCGGCCCGTAGACGTGGGGGAAGAGTTCGCCGCCGCCGTCCTCGAGCCTCACCTCGACGCCGGACGAACGGGCGGCGGCCTCGTCGATCTCGAGCACGACGAGGGGCTCGGGATCATCCGCATAGAACCGTGTCGCGACGCCCCCGAGTTGCGCCTCGGTCGAGGCGTGGATGAACCCGGTCGACTCGAGAGTCGCGCCGCGGCTCGACACGCGGTAGGCGCCATCCCGCAGCGCGGCCGCCCAGTCGACGGCGTGGGCGATGTGGAAGATGGTCACGCTTGGAGCCTAGAGGTCACCCTCTCGATACTCGGGTATCCTAGGCTTCGCGAGTGACCTCCCAGCCTTCCCTGTCCCGCCGCCTCGGCCTGTCCGACGCGGTCTTCATCGGCCTCGGGTCGATGATCGGCGCCGGGGTCTTCGCCGCCTTCACCCCGGCGGCGCGCGCGGCCGGCAGCGGCCTCCTCATCGGGCTGGTCGTGGCCGCCATCGTGGCCTTCTGCAACGCCACCTCCTCGGCTCAGCTGGCCGCCGTGTATCCCTCGTCCGGCGGCACCTACGTCTACGGCCGGGAACGGCTCGGGCCCTGGTGGGGATTTCTCGCCGGCTGGAGCTTCGTCATCGGCAAGATCGCGAGCTGCGCCGCCATGGCGCTCACCTTCGCCGCGTACGCCGCGCCGGCCGGCTGGGAACGCCCCGTCGCCGTCGCCGCCGTCGTCGGTCTCGCCGCCGTCAACTACGTGGGCGTCACCCGCACCGCCCTCGTCACGAGGATCATCGTCGTGATCTCGCTGCTCGCGCTCGCGGTCGTCGTCGCGGCAGGGGCAAGCGTGACGCCGGGAGCAGGCGACTGGTCGGGAGGCGCCCTCCTCTCGCACGGCGGGTACGGCATCCTCCAGTCGGCCGGGCTGCTGTTCTTCGCCTTCGCCGGCTACGCCCGCATCGCGACCATGGGCGAGGAGGTGCGCGACCCGTCTCGAACGATCCCCCTGGCCATCACGATCGCCCTCGCCATCACGGTCGTCGTCTACGGCGTCATCGCCGTGACGGTCCTGGGCGCCCTCGGCGCCACGGGCGTCGCCGCGTCGACCGCGCCGCTTGCCGACACCGTGCGGGCGAGCGGATGGGCGTGGGCCGGCCCCCTGGTGCGGGTCGGCGCGGCGGCGGCCTCGCTCGGCGCCCTGCTCGCCCTCATCGCCGGGATCGGCCGCACGAGCCTGGCCATGGCCCGCGAGGGCGACCTGCCCCGGTGGCTCGCGGCCGTGCATCCGCGCTTTCGCGTGCCGCACCGCGCCGAGGTGGCGATCGCGGTCGTCGTCGTCACCCTCGTACTCACGATCGACCTCCGCGGGGCCATCGGGTTCTCGTCGTTCGGCGTGCTGCTCTACTACTTCGTGGCCAACCTCGCGGCCCTCAGCCAGCCGCGGGAGCAGAGGCGCTACCCCCGGGCCGTTCAGGTGGTCGGCGCCCTCGCCTGCCTCACCCTCGTGGTCACTCTGCCCGCCGCGGGAATCGTGGTCGGCGTGGGTGTGATCCTGGTGGGGGTGGCCTACCGCCTCCTCTCTCGCCGTGCGAGCCGGCGAGGAGCATGATGGGGTGATGGATCCCTGGCAGCACGGCGATGCCTACGAGAACTACGTCGGACGGTGGAGCCGCCTCGTCGCCCCGGAGTTCCTCGCCTGGCTAGGCCTGCCGCCCGGGCGCCGCTGGCTCGACGTCGGCTGCGGCACCGGAGCCCTGAGCACCACGATCCTCGAACTCGCGTCGCCGGCATCGGTTCATGGCGTGGAACCGTCGGAGGGATTCCTCGAGACCGCCAGGCGCACCCTCGAGGGGCGCGCGGTGCTGCAGCGCGGGGGCGCCGACGACATCCCCCTCGGGGACGCGGCGGTCGACGTCGTGGTCTCCGGACTCGTGTTGAACTTCGTGCCGGATCCCGCGGCCGCTCTCGCGGAGGCGCGCCGAGTCACGACCGCCGGCGGCACCATCGCCGCGTACGTCTGGGAATACGCGGGACGGATGGACCTGATGCGGCACTTCTGGGAGGCGGTCGCCGAACTCGATCCGGGGGCCGAGAGTCTCGACGAGGCCGCGCGCTTCCCTCTGGCCCGTCCGGAGGCCCTGTCGGCCCTCTTCGCGAGCGCCTCGCTCGAGGGCGTCGACGTCACGGCCATCGACATCCGCACGCCGTTCGCCGGCTTCGACGACTACTGGCGGCCGTTCCTCGGCGGTCAGGGCGTGGCCCCCGCGTACGCCATGTCTCTCGACGAGCCGACGCGGGCCCGCCTGCGCGAGCTCGTCCGCGATCGACTGCCGATCTCGGCCGACGGGTCCATCGACCTGCTCGCGCGCGCCTGGGCGGTGCGGGCCACCGCGCCGAAGCCCTAGACGTCGATGCGCTCGCGGGAGAGCGCGTCCGAGCCGGCGATGATGAAGTCCTTGCGCGGGGCGACGTCGTTGCCCATCAGCAGCTCGAAGACCCGCTCGGCGTTCACGGCATCCGTGATCTGCACCCGGCGAAGCGTGCGGTGCTTGCGGTCCATCGTGGTGTTCGCGAGCTGGTCGGCATCCATCTCGCCGAGGCCCTTGTAGCGCTGGATGGGGTCCTGATAGCGCTTGTTGGTGCGCTTGAGCCCGGCCAGCACGCCGTTCAACTCGGCTTCGGAGTAGGTGTACAGGGTCTCGTTCGGCTTGGTGCCGGGGTTCATCACGATCACCCGGTGCAGCGGCGGCACCGCCGCGTAGACCCTGCCGTCGCGGATCATGTCCGGCATGTAGCGGAAGAACAGTGTGAGCAGCAGGGTGCGGATGTGCGCGCCGTCGACATCCGCGTCGCTCATGATGATGACCTTGCCGTAGCGGGCGGACGCGAGGTCGAAGCTGCGGCCGGATCCGGCTCCGATCACCTGGATGATCGACGCGCACTCCGAGTTCGACAGCATGTCGGAGACGGAGGCCTTCTGCACGTTGAGAATCTTGCCGCGGATCGGCAGGAGGGCCTGGTACTCGCTGTCGCGCGCGAGCTTGGCCGTGCCGAGGGCGGAGTCGCCCTCCACGATGAACAGCTCGCTGTTGGCGACGTCGTTGGACCGGCAGTCCACGAGCTTCGCGGGAAGGGACGAGTTCTCGAGCGCGTTCTTGCGGCGCTGGGTCTCCTTGTGGGCGCGCGCGGAGATGCGCGACTTCATCTCGGCCACGATCTTGTCGAGCACGAGGGCGGACTGGGTCTTGTCGTCTCGCTTGCTCGACCCGAACCGTTCGGACATCGTCTTCGCGACCACGTTCGCCACGATGTTGCGCACCGCCGGGGTGCCGAGGATCTCCTTGGTCTGCCCCTCGAACTGCGGTTCGGGCAGCCTCACGGTGAGCACGGCGGTGAGGCCGGCCAGGATGTCGTCCTTCTCGATCTTCTCGACGCTGTTCGCTCCCGTGCCCACCTTCAACCGGCGGGCGTTCTGCTCCACCTGGGAGCGCAGGAACTTGAGCATCCCCGCCTCGAAGCCGGCCTGATGCGTTCCGCCCTTCGGGGTCGCAATGATGTTGACGTAGCTGCGGAACACCGTGTCGTATCCGGTGCCCCAGCGCAGCGCGATGTCCACCTCGCACTCGCGCGAGAGCTCGGTCGCCACCATGTGGCCCTTGTCGTCCAGCACGGGCACCGTCTCGGTGAAGGTGCCGGCTCCGCTCATGCGCCAGGTGTCGGTGAGGGCGGTGTCCGGGGCGAGGAAGTCCACGTATTCGGCGATGCCACCCTCGAAGCGGAAGGTCTCCCGCGTCGGCTCTTCGCCGCGCTCATCTCGGATATCGATTCCCAGGCCGCGCACGAGGAAGGCGGTCTGCCGCGCGCGTGTGACGAGCTCGTCGGTCTGGAACGTGGTGCCGCGGCTGAAGATCTGCGGATCGGCCCAGTACCGAACGCGCGTGCCGGTGACTCCCTTCGCCACCTTGCCGACCACCCGAAGCTCGCTGCGGCTCTCGAACGGGGTGAACACCGCACTCGGTGTCGGCTCGCCGAGGTCGGTGAAGATGCCGGGCTCTCCGCGGTGGAACGACATCGCCCAGGTCTTGCCGTCACGGTCGACCTCGACGTCGAGACGTTCGGAGAGGGCGTTGACGACGGAGGCGCCGACGCCGTGCAGTCCCCCGGAGGCCGCATACGAGCCGCTGCCGAACTTTCCGCCGGCGTGCAGCTTCGTGAAGACCACCTCCACTCCGGAGAGCCCGGTCTTCGGCTCGATGTCCACCGGGATCCCGCGGGCGGTGTCCCTGACCTCGACGCTGTTGTCCTTGTGCAGGATCACGGAGATCTCTCCCCCGTGCCCGCCGAGTGCCTCGTCGACGGAGTTGTCGATGATCTCCCACAGGCAGTGCATGAGGCCGCGGGAATCGGTGGAACCCACGTACATGCCGGGGCGCTTGCGCACCGCCTCCAGTCCCTCAAGAACCGAGAGGTGGCGCGCGGAGTAGTCAGCGCTCGACATGGGTGATCCTTTGGGTTGGGGGCAGGAGGCATTGCGAGCCTAGCCGCGGCGTCAGACGTCAACCGGCTCCGACACCCGCGACGGGGGTGCAGCCGCGCCGAGTCATCCGGATCACTACGCGTACAGCGAAATACCTTGCAATTGACACCTCACAGCCGGACGAGCGTGCTTGTATTGACTAAGCACATCGAGATTTCGCCCAGCGACGCAAGGAGCAGCCCATGGCCCAGATCGCCACCGAGAACAGCCCCGTTGACGAGCTGGACTACTCCCTCTCCGCGATGGACCGCTGCGACAGTTGCGGAGCGCAAGCATACGTACGGGTGACTCTCGCGAGCGGTGACTTGTTGTTCTGCGCTCACCACGGAGCAAAGTTCAAGGACAAGCTGTTTCCGACCGCACTCAACTGGCACGACGAGTCGGCCCGCCTGCTCGAGACTTCGGCAGCCGAATAGGCCTTGCTCTCCCTCCGACGCGAGGCGCGCATCGACCGTGATGCATTCGAGCGGAACGTGGCGAGCTTTGTCGCAAAGCACGGGGACTGTGTGTGGGATGCCCGCGCCGACGCGTACGGGCATGGTCTGATAGCTCTGGCCCCGCTCGCACTTGCGGTGGGTGCGGCCGCAATCCGGGTTTCGCCATCGCAGGAAGAATCTGTTGCGCACCTCAAACGCTCAAGGATCATGACTGTCGACTCCGTACGCCCGCTTCTCGGAGCCGAGGCCTACGGCCTCGCTGCAGAGACCACCGCGGTCATGACTCTCGTCGGCGAGGTGATCGCGGTGAAGCCAACCGAGGCGGGCGCAGGGGTTTCCTACGGATACAGCTACCACACGACGAACCCGACGACTCTCGCGCTTGTTGCACTCGGCTACGCCGATGGGGTTCCCCGGCTCGCTTCCAATACCGCAACGGTGAGTGTGGGCTCGGGCCAGCATCCGGTGGTAGGTCGCATCGCGATGGACCAGTTCGTGGTCGAT
>NZ_JAYSJZ010000014.1:0-2446 GCF_043726815.1 Lacisediminihabitans sp. | reverse complement strand
TGCCAAGGGAAGACCCCCGAATGGGGGGTGAGAGCAACGGTGCCCGCATTCCCTCTCAGGGTTTCGGAGCGAACAATGAGTGATGCGGTCCCGGCCGGCAGTCCCACCGGCCCCCTGCACGAGATCCTGCCGAGCAAGGTCATCAGGTCACGATTCCAGCCCGACGAGTTCTTCGGCCAACAGCCGGCGTCGCGCACCGAGCTGCCCAATCCGGAACCGCTACTCGTCAACCTCACGCGCTGCGTGATCGAGATTCTGTCCGGAGCCCGGGAACTCGAGCAAATCTCCCGCTGGGTGACGGATGACGTCTACCGGCACCTTCTCAAGCGCGTCGTGCTGTCCGCACGCGCCCGCGATGCCCGCGGGCGGGCGGTGGCGCGACCCACCTTCACGATCGGCTCGACGACGATCAGCGAGCCTCGCGATGGGGTGGTCGAAGCGGTGGTGATCGTGCACGGCCGGGCGCGCACGCGTGCCGTCGCCATCCGACTCGAGGGCCTCGACAGCCGCTGGCGGGCAGCGGCCATCAACGTGCTCTAGTTGCTCTTGCGCTTGTCCTGCGCGCGGCGCTCCGCCCGGTTGGCCGGGGCCGGTCCCGCCGGAGCGGTCCGCTGCCCGAATGCTCCGCGCTGGCTGCCCTGGTTCTCGGCATCCGTCGCCTTGGCGCTCGCGGCCTGGTCGAGCTGTCCGCGCTGGTTGCGCACCTCGACCTCGCCGTCCGCGTTCGGCGCGGAGTAGCTGAGCCGCTCCACGGGTGCTGCCGGGGCGCCGAGCCCCTTCGCCGCGACCGTCGGCACGGCCGCCGTGGCTTCGCCGCCGCCGGTGACCTCGACCTCGAGGTTGAAGAGGAAGCCGACGGACTCCTCGCGGATCTGGCCCATCATGCTCTGGTACAGGGCGAAGCCCTCGCGCTGGTACTCCACGAGCGGGTCGCGCTGGGCCATCGCCCGCAGGCCGATGCCGTCCTTGAGGTAGTCCATCTCATAGAGGTGGTCGCGCCAGCGGCGGTCGATCACACTCAGCACGACGCGGCGTTCGAGCTCGCGCATCGCCGGTTCGCCGAGGGCCCTGGTGCGCGCTTCGTACTGGAGCTTCGCGTCGGACAGGATCTCGTTGGCGAGGAAGTCGCGGGTGATCTTGTTGCGTGAGCCGGCCTCGGTGTACAGCTCGTCGATGGTGATCGAGACGGGGTACAGGGTGCCGAGCTCGGTCCAGAGCGCGTCGAGGTCCCAGTCGTCGGCGTGGCCCTCGGAGGTGTGAACGTCCACGACCTCGGTGATCACGTCTTCCAGGAACTTGGCCGTGCGGTCCTGCAGGTCGTCGCCCTCGAGGATGTGGCGGCGGTCTCCGTAGATCGCCTCACGCTGGCGGTTGAGCACGTCGTCGTACTTGAGCACGTTCTTGCGGATCTCGGCGTTGCGGGCCTCGACCTGGCTCTGGGCACTGCGGATGGCGCGGCTCACGACCTTCGACTCGATGGCCAGGTCCTCCGGCACGTTGCCACGGCCCATGAGGGATTCGGCGGCGGCCGAGTTGAAGAGGCGCATCAGGTCGTCGGTGAGCGACAGGTAGAAGCGGCTCTCTCCCGGGTCGCCCTGGCGGCCAGAGCGGCCGCGCAGCTGGTTGTCGATGCGGCGAGACTCGTGGCGCTCGGTGCCGAGCACGTAGAGTCCGCCGGCGGCCACCACCTTCTCGGCCTCTTCGTTCACGACGGCCTTGACCCGGTCGAACACCGCGTCCCACTCCGCCTCGTACTCGTCCGGGGTCTCGACCGGGCTGAGTCCGCGCTGGTTCATCTCGGCGACGGCGAGGAACTCCGCGTTTCCGCCGAGCATGACGTCGGTGCCACGGCCGGCCATGTTGGTGGCGACGGTGACGGAACCCAGGCGGCCGGCCTGGGCCACGATCGCGGCCTCGCGGGCGTGGTTCTTGGCGTTCAGCACCTCGTGCTTGACGCCGCGCTTGGCCAGCAGCTTGGAGAGGTACTCGCTCTTCTCGACGCTCGTCGTTCCGACCAGCACCGGCTGGCCCTTCTCGTGGCGTCGCACGATGTCCTCGACGACCTGGCCGAACTTGGCCTCCTCGTTCTTGTAGACGAGGTCGGGCTGGTCGAGGCGCTGCATCGGCCGGTTGGTGGGGATGGCCACGACACCGAGCTTGTAG
Organism: Lacisediminihabitans sp.; assembly: GCF_043726815.1. Lineage (NCBI taxonomy): Bacteria > Bacillati > Actinomycetota > Actinomycetes > Micrococcales > Microbacteriaceae > Lacisediminihabitans > Lacisediminihabitans sp. Next base: position 283 of record NZ_JAYSJZ010000014.1, on the reverse strand, counting down.
GTGCTCATGAACTCCGCGGCCTCGGTCTCGGCAGTACCGGTCATGCCGGAGAGCTTCTTGTAGAGGCGGAAGTAGTTCTGCAGGGTCACCGTGGCGAGGGTCTGGTTCTCGGCCTTGACCGCCACGCCCTCATTGGCCTCGATCGCCTGGTGGATTCCCTCGTTGTAGCGGCGGCCCATCAGGATGCGCCCGGTGTGTTCGTCGACGATCAGCACCTCGCCGTTCATCACAAGCATCAGTGCCGATGGAAATACGATCGCATTTACTAGCGAAGCGACCAATC
>NZ_JAYSJZ010000013.1:0-3676 GCF_043726815.1 Lacisediminihabitans sp. | reverse complement strand
CATGTCACTACTCGCTCACTCGTTGGATCTCATCCACTCGCTCCCGGTCGACATTCCCGACCCTGGCCCCGTCGCCCCTCCGGGCTTCGCGGGCCCCGTTGCGGTCATCATGGGGTGGGTCAAATGGGTGGGCCTGATCGTCGCCGTCCTCGGCGTCATCATCATCGGAGCCAAGCTCGCGATCAACGTGCGCCGCGGTGAAGCCGCCGGCGAACTCGGCGGCCTGCTGTACGTCGGCCTCGGCTGCATCCTGATCGGCGCGGCCGCGTCGATCGTCGGCTTCATTTCCGGCAGCTGACTTAGCAAGGGAGTCGAATCGTGTCGGACGACAGCACACAGCCGAGTAGCCCCTTCGCCAGCCGCGGCTTCATAGCCGCGGCGATTGTCATTGGGGTGATCCTCCTTGCCGGAGTGATCGTGCTGGTGACCGCGCTCACCGCGCCGCATGATCCCGTCGCGAAGCCGACGTCTTCACCTAGCAGTCCGGTCGCCTCGGGGGACGACAAAAGCGTGTGTGGGCTGCAAGGCTTCGAGACGGAAAGCAGCCTGACGGCCGCGCCGGCTACGAAGTGGGAGCTTGTCGGCACCGTCGCCGCTCCTACCGACCCCTCCGGTGCCGGGCCAGGCCGCGACGATGCCGGCCTGCGTACTTGCTATGCCCACACAGCCGAGGGCGCCTTGTTCGCCGCAGTCGGCTACCTGGCGGTCGGTTCGGATGCTCGTAACGTTCCTAGGCTCTACGAGCTGCTTGCGGACGGGCCTGTGCGCGATGAGCTCCAAGCGACCCCGAGTCCGGGGGATGCCTCGAGCGATCGCCTGCAAGTCGCTGGCTTTAAGATCAACGCCTACAGCGCCAGCGAGGCGACGGTCGACGTCGCCTGGCAGGTCACATCGTCGGGAAGTCAGCTGGTCAGCTTCCCGACTGTCCTTCGCTGGGAACATGGCGACTGGAAGGTCGTCATCGACAAGAACGGCCCGCCGTTCGCGCCGAGTCCCCTCACAAGCCTCGGCGGCTACACGCCCTGGGCGGGAGTCTGACGTGGCGAGCGGCGACTGCTCGGACGCAATCTACTTCGCGACCCACGCCGGCGAATGCGTCTCTGCCGGGGTTAACGGTGTCGTGTCGGCCGCCGCGAACAACACCCTGCAGGAGCTGACGAACCAGGCTCTTCAAGGATTCGGGCAGGCGGTCGCCAGCCTCGGAACGATGTGGGTCTACCTGCCGTCGCCCGTGCTGACAAACGGTACGGGCCAGGCGGGGGGCGGCACGCCTCCTGGCTCTGCTGGCGTGACCACGATCCTCGGCTACGTGATGTGGATTGCGCTGGTGATCTGCGTTCTCTCGATCATCGCCATTGGGGCGATGCTCGCGGTACGCATCCGCCGTGGTGACGGCGAGCAGCTGCTTGGTCGGCTAGGCATCGTCCTCGCTGCGGTGATCCTCATTTCCGGGGGCACGGGCTTGGTCGCCGGCTTGCTGCCGAATCAGGCACCAGGCGGTTCAGCCTCTGCGGTCGGGTTCTTGCAGAACTCCTTGTGGTGGTACGTCGGCGCCATGGCGGTGGTGTCGGTGATCATCGCCGGCATCCGCATGGCGTGGGAGCAACGCGCGAACCCCGGCAAGGAGTTGCTGCAGTCGCTCTTGACCTTGATCGTCGTGTCCGGAGCGGGTCTGACGATCATCGGTCTTGCAGTCGCCGCGACCGACGCTTTCTCGATCTGGGTGCTGAACGGCGCGACCCAATGCGACGTGTCGGCCGCGGGGGAGTCGAACTGCTTCGGCACGAACGTAGCTGCGATGATCGGGCTCAGCTCGACGTCGCCTCTCGCGCTGCTGGCAATTCTGATCCTTGCGCTCCTGGCGATGCTCATGTCGTGGGTGCAGGTCGCGCTCATGATCGTGCGCGGCGGGCTGCTGGTCATCCTCGCCGGGGTGCTGCCGATCACGGCGAGCTTCACGAACACGCAGATGGGCCGCCAGTGGTTCCAGAAGGCGATCGGCTGGACTCTTGCCTTCATCCTCTACAAGCCCGCCGCGGCACTGATCTACGCGGCTGCGTTCCGGCTCACGGGCTCGGATGCGTTCGGGGCTAACGGTGTCGGCATCGTGTCGATCCTGACCGGCATGGGATTGATGATCCTCGCGCTGTTCGCCCTGCCCGCGCTGCTGCGCTTCGTGGCCCCGATGACGAGCGCCGCGATCGGCGGTGGCAGCGGCGGGCTGGCCATGGGTGCCATGGGCGCGGCGATGGGCGTCGAGGCCGCGACGGGTGCGATCAGTCGCACCAGCTCGTCGTCGGTTACCGCCGGGGCATCATCAGCTGCCCCGTCCGGAGCCTCGGCCGCGGGCGGCTCTGCTGCCGGCGCCGGCGGGGGCGCTGCGGCTAGCGGTGGCGCTGCGGCTAGCGGTGGCGCTGCAGCTGGGGGTGCAGCTGCCGGGGGTGCAGCTGCGGCATCCGCCGCTACGGGCGTCGGGATCCCGGTCGCCGCCGGCATCGCTGTAGCGCAGGGTGCCTCGCAGGTCGGCGGAGCTATCAAGTCCGGTGTTCAGTCCGCAGCCGCGGACTCAGCCGGGGAACCAAGCGGAGCATAAAGGGGAGTCATGAGCGCCACCACGAGCCAGGCACACAACGGGCCACGAACCTACGGCAACTGGACGCGGCCGAAGTCGCCGGGCCTGCTGGGCCTCGGCGCGATCGGCACCGGCGTTCTCTTCGTCGGCGCCGGCATCACGATCGTCGTCTCGATCATCGGCGGCCTGCTGGCCGGCTTCGTCGTGGCTGTCGTCACGATCGGCTTCCTGCTGCTGATCGCGTTGCGCGACAAGCACGGGCAGAGCACGCTCGCCCGCACAGCCACCCGGTTCGGCTGGGCGAACACGCGGGCACGCCGGAAAAACATCTACCGCTCGGGCCCGCTGGGCCGCGCCGACTGGGGCACCATGCAGCTGCCGGGCCTTGCCGCGGCATCCCGCCTCGTCGAGTACAAGGACTCGTACAACCGGCCGTTCGCGATGATCCACGTGCCCTCCACCGGGGACTTCACCATCGTGATCGGTTCAGAGCCTGACGGCTCGTCCCTGGTCGATCGTGAACAGGTCGATATCTGGGTGGCGGAGTGGGGCATGTGGCTCGCAAACGTGGCCGACGAACCCGGCCTCGAGGCCGTGTCGGTGACGATCGAGACGGCACCCGACACGGGCCTGCGACTGCAGCGCATGATCCAGAACGGCATCGTCGACGACGCCCCGGAGTTCGCCAAGGAACTGCTCACCGAGATTCAGGGCTCGTACCCGTCGGGTGCCGCCGTGGTGCGCGCGTACATCGCGCTCACCTTCAACGCCGCGGCTCGCAGCGGCGGCCGCAAGCGCTCGGCCGATGAAATGGGGCGCGAGCTTGCCTCTCGCGTCCCCGGGCTCACGCTGGGTCTGTCCTCCACCGGAGCGGGCGCCGTTCACCCGCTCAGCGCGCAGGAGTTGTGCGAGGTGATCCGCGTCGCCTACGACCCCGCAGCCGCGGTACTGATCGACGAGGCCAACGCTGCCGGCGAACCGCCGGAGCTGTACTGGCCGGAGGTGGGCCCGACCGCTCATCAGGCGACCTGGGACTCGTACCGGCACGACTCCGCGACGTCGGTCACCTGGATGATGAGCACGGCACCTCGAGGTAACGTGCCG
>NZ_JAYSJZ010000012.1:0-2572 GCF_043726815.1 Lacisediminihabitans sp. | reverse complement strand
GCGCTGGGGTTTCGGTGGGTAGTTTCGGTGGATGACCGCCCGGCGTGTCGCGACCCGGCGACCGGATCCTGGCGCCTCACCGGAAACGGTCGTTTTCGGACGAACGACCTGCGTGGTGCTTGTCGGCGGCGTAGCCCGCGCTGGCTAGAATTCCTGTGTGCCAGCTCCGGATGCATGAGTCCATAAATCCGGCTTGGCCGTGTGGAGGCGGAGCGGTGAGCAAGGGTGCGGAGGTGCTATCGCTACGTGCGACGCAAACGGTCGACTGGGCCAGCTCGACTCCAACGGGCGCGTCGCTCGAGAAGGTCTTCATTGGCCACGACCCGGATGGTCTCGGTGGCATTCAAATCGCCGTCGCAACGGTGACGGGCACCCCGACGGTACAACTCCGCCAGAAGCTACATGCCCTAAGGAAGGGCAGCCGGACGATCACGCTGATCGTCGCCGCGACGGACGGCACGAGCGTCTGGCTACAAGGCCCAGACGCGAGCGCCGCTTGGGACCCGATGCCTGTCGACCATGCCCTGCGGCAGCTCCAGTCGGTCCTCGATGAGCCGGACTCTACCGCCGCGTTCAATCACATTGCGGCGCTGCGGCGCCAGGTCGAAACGGGCGGGGTCGGTTGGACAAACAACGGACTGTTCGCGAAATACCACCTAGAGCACAACGTGTCGAGCCGTCCCGACTGGACGAGGAAGGGCGAAGAGGCCAAGGCGCTCCGCGATCTCCGCGGCCAGCGGCTCATCGAAGCGCTCGGCTTCCGCGCAACTAGTGGCCCCGGCGGCTCGCTGATCCTCACCGCTGCCGAGGGCGACTCCGACGCACCTCAAGCCGTTGCGGTACTGCTCGACGAAGCCGAGCATTTCGACGCGAAGAGCCCGCGCTATCAGCTCACACCAATTGCCTTCGCTCTCGCGGTGGCCCAACGCCGCGAGTTGCAGTGGGTGATCGGCCTCCGTAAGGATCACATCCGGCTGTATCCGGGCAAGGACGGCATTGGCGTCGGGCAGAAGGGTCAGGTCGAAACCTACTTCGAGATCGACCTCGCGGCGATCGACGACGACCAGGTCGCCCTCCTCGCCCTGGTCTTCACGGCCGCGGCGCTGGCGAAGGCCGGGACCGCCGACGAGCTGCTCCGCGATAGCGCCCGCTACGCCACGGGGCTCGGCAACCGGCTGCGCCAGCGCATCTACGAAGGCGTCGTGCCGCCGATCGCGAAAGCGGTCGCAGAGCGCCTACCGACCATCGGCCGATCGATCGACGCCGACGGTCTCAAGATCGCATACAAACTGACGCTTCGCATCCTGTTCCGGCTGCTCTTTCAGGCTTACGCGGAGGATCGCGGCCTTCTTCCTTACGGACGTAGCGACGGCTATACCGCGAACAGCCTGAAGACGATCGCGCAGCGGAATCTCGAGGTCGACGAGTCCGACTTCGGCGATGCCGCCTCGATCTGGCTCGACCTCGTCCAGGTATGGAACGCCATCGATCAGGGCAACAAGCAGTGGCAGGTGCCCGCCTACAACGGCGGCCTGTTCGCCGCAGACGACGCGCGCAACGAAGAGGGCGCACTCCTAGCCCGTCTGAGCCTGCCCGACTCGGTGCTCGGTCCAGCACTTCAGCACTTACTGATCGATCTCACGCCGGAGGGCACTCCTGGTCCGGTCGATTTCCGCGCACTGAGCGTCCGCGAATTCGGCACCATCTACGAAGGTCTGCTGGAGTCGAGTCTCTCGATCGCCGACGCCGAGCTCACCACCGAAAAAAACGGCGCTTGGATCCCGGCCCGTGAGGGCGACACCGTCGAGGCGGAGAAGGGCACCGTCTACTTCCACGGCGCCTCGGGCGAGCGGAAGGCGACCGGCTCCTACTTCACGCCGAAGGTCGTCGTCGACCACCTCATCGAGCGCTCCGTCGTTCCGGCGCTGACCAAGCACCTGGATGCCATCGCGGCAAAGCTCGCGAAAGGCAAACAGGTCTCCCGCGCCGAGTTCTTCGATTTCCGAGTGGCCGACCTCGCGATGGGCTCCGGCCACTTCCTCGTCGCCGCGGTCGATAAGATCGAAGCGCTCATGCGGACTTTCCTCACCGAGCACGACGTGCCGGACGTTCGCGACGAGCTGCTAAAGATCGCGGGCGTCGCCCGGCAGGCGCTCGGAGATGACGAGGTAGCCAAGTCCGACGTCGAAGAGATCGGGCTGCTGCGTCGCCAGGTCGCCCGTCGATGCATCTACGGGCTCGACATCAACCCGCTCGCTGTCGAGCTCGCCCGGCTCGCCCTTTGGATTCACACCTTCGTGCCCGGTCTGCCGATGTCGAACCTCGACCACGGCCTCGTCTGCGCGAACAGCCTCACTGGGATCGGCACCATCGATGAGGCGATCGACTCACTCGTCGGCGCACCGGAAGGCCGCGGCGCTGCGAAGACTGCGGCGGCAAGCGACGGCGGCTTCGACTTCGAGGTAGAAGGCGGCCGGCAGGAGTCCGGGCACCAGCTCATGGTCCGAAAAGCGGTCACCGACTACCTCAGGTCATCCCTACCGCTGTTCGCCGACGTCGCCAACGCCTCCGA
>NZ_JAYSJZ010000011.1:0-17275 GCF_043726815.1 Lacisediminihabitans sp. | reverse complement strand
TCGTTCTTCGACTTCGCCGTCAGGGCGCGGATCTCGCCGAGGATGGTGCGGATGTGCTTGGTCGCCTCGGAGACATCGCCGGTGCCGGCTTCGCCCTTGGAGCGGATCATCGCCGCCCCCTCGTTGATGCGACGCAGCGCCTCGCCGAGGTTGGTCGCACCACAGACGAAGGGCACGGTGAATGGCCACTTGTCGATGTGGTTCACGTAGTCGGCCGGGGACAGCACCTCGGACTCGTCGATGTAGTCCACCTTTAGGGTCTGCAGGATCTGCGCCTCGACGAAGTGGCCGATGCGCGCCTTCGCCATGACGGGGATGGAGACCTCCGCGATGATCGACTCGATCAGGTCGGGGTCGCTCATGCGCGCGACGCCACCCTGGGAACGGATGTCGGCCGGAACGCGCTCGAGCGCCATGACCGCGACGGCCCCGGCGTCCTCCGCGATCCTCGCCTGCGCGGCGGTCACGACGTCCATGATGACACCGCCCTTGAGCATCTCCGCGAGCCCACGCTTAACGCGGCTCGAACCCAGGGTTTCGGTGGTTTCGCTGTCGTTCACTTGTCGCCTCTCTGATGCCTCGGTGCGTCGCGAGGCCTAACCATTCTAGGACGAAGCGGAGGGCGCCTCACGCGGCGCCGACGCGGGCCAGCCGGCCGCGACATCCGCCCGAACCTCGCCGAGGAGCCTCGGGATCGCCTTGGTGCCGGCGATGATCGGAAAGAAGTTGGAGTCGAGCGCCCAGCGCGGAACTATGTGCTGGTGAAGATGCTCGGCGATGCCGGCACCGGCGATGCGGCCCTGGTTCATCCCGATGTTGAAGCCGTCGCAGTTCGACACCGCGGTGAGCACGCGCATTGCCGTCTGGGTGAGGCTCGCCATCTCGGCGACCTCCTCGGCCGTCGCCTCGTCGTAGGTGGCCACGTGCCGGTACGGGCACACGAGCAAGTGGCCGGAGTTGTAGGGGAAGAGGTTGAGCAGCACGTAGCAGTGTTCGCCCCTGGCCACGATGAGGGCCTTCTCGTCGGTCATCGACGGCACGATGCAGAACGGGCACTCGTGCTTCTGCGGCTGCTGCCCGTTCTCGATGTAGACGAGGCGGTGGGGCGTCCACAGTCGCTGGAAGGCGTCGGGCACGGCGGCGAAGTCGTTCGAGGATTCGATCTCGACTCCCTCGAAGTCGGCGGCCCCGTAGGCGGCGTCGGCCCGGCCGGGCTCGTTCGTGGGTTCCCCCGCCACGCTCAGACCTGTACCTTTCCGGCGATGGCCGCCGTGATCCTCGCGATCGCCTCGGCCACCGGCACCCCGTTGTCCTGGCTGCCGTCGCGGTAGCGGAAGCTCACCGCTCCGGCCGCGCGGTCCCCTTCCCCGGCGATGAGCTGGTACGGCACCTTGGCCTTGGTCCAGTTGCGGATCTTCTTCGGCATCCGATCGTTCGAGTGGTCGACCTCGGCGCGCACACCGGCGGCCTTCAGCTGGGCGATCACGTCGTCCAGATATGGTCCGTATTCGTCGGCGACCGGGATGCCGACCGCCTGCACGGGAGACAGCCAGACCGGGAACGCCCCGGCGTAGTGCTCGGTGAGCACGCCGAAGAACCGTTCGATCGAGCCGAACAGGGCGCGGTGGATCATGACGGGGCGCTGTCGCGAGCCGTCCGCCGCGGTGTACTCGAGCTCGAATCGCTCCGGAAGGTTGAAGTCCAGCTGCACCGTGGACATCTGCCAGGTGCGGCCGATCGCGTCGCGGGCCTGCACCGAGATCTTCGGTCCGTAGAAGGCCGCTCCACCCGGGTCCGGCACCAGCTCGAGGCCGGATTCGCGGGCGACCTCGGCGAGGGTGGCCGTCGCCTCCTCCCAGACGTCGTCGTCACCGACGTACTTGTCGGGATCCTTGGTGGAGAGCTCCAGGTAGAAGTCGGTGAGTCCGTAGTCGCGCAGCAGGTCGAGCACGAAGGTGAGGGTGCTGGTGAGCTCCTCCTTCATCTTCTCCTTCGAGGTGAAGATGTGGGCGTCGTCCATGGTGAGGCCACGCACGCGGGTGAGCCCGTGGATCACGCCGGACTTCTCGTTCCGGTAGACAGTGCCGAACTCGAAGAACCGCAGCGGAAGGTCGCGGTAGGACCGCCCGCTCGACCGGTAGACGAGGATGTGAAACGGGCAGTTCATGGGCTTGAGGTAGTAGTCGGCACCCTGCCGGGTGATCTCGCCCTCCTCGTTGCGCGCCTCGTCGAGGTGCATCGGCGGGAACATGCCGTCCTTGTACCAGCCGAGGTGGCCGGAGGTCTCGAACAGGTTCGACTTGGTGATGTGCGGGGTGTAGACGAAGTCGTAGCCCTCCGCCTCGTGGCGGATCCGCGAGTAGTTCTCCATCTCGCGGCGGATGATGCCGCCCTTCGGATGGAAGACCGCCAGGCCCGAGCCGATCTCATCCGGAAAGGAGAACAGGTCGAGCTCGGCACCGAGTTTGCGGTGGTCGCGCTTGGCGGCCTCCTCCTGGCGCGCCTGGTAGGCCCGCAGCTCGTCCTTGGTCGGCCAGGCCGTGCCGTAGACACGCTGGAGCTGCTTGTTCTTCTCCGACCCCCGCCAGTAGGCGGCGGCGCTGCGGGTGATCGCGTAGCCGTTGCCGATCAGGCGGGTGTTCGGCAGGTGCGGGCCGCGGCAGAGGTCCTTCCACACGGTCTCGCCGGTGCGCGGGTCGACGTTGTCGTAGATCGTGAGCTCGGCGCCGCCGATCTCCACGGACTCGTTGTCCGCCGTCTCGTCCGCGCCGCCCTTGAGGCCGATGAGCTCGAGCTTGTACGGCTCGTCCGCGAGTTCCGCGCGCGCCTCGTCCTCGGTCACGACGCGGCGCACGAAGCGCTGGCCGGCCTTGATGATGCGCTCCATCGCCTTGTCGACCGCCTTCAGATCCTCCGGGGTGAGGGGGGTCTCGACGTCGAAGTCGTAGTAGAAGCCGTCGGTGATCGGCGGCCCGATGCCGAGCCTGGCCGCGGGGTTGATCGACTGCATCGCCTGGGCGGCGACGTGCGCCGCCGAGTGCCTCAGGATGTTCAGGCCGTCGGGGGACGAGATCAGCACCGGTGCCGCCGTCTCCCCCGCGCGAATCTCCGCCGCCATGTCTCGAAGGTCTCCGTTGATCCGCACGGCGACGACGGCGCGGTCCGGGAACAGCTCGAACCCGGTCGTCGTCTCCGCCGCGGTGATCGACTCGAGGTTGGTCTCGTGGCCGGCGGGCAATTTTGACACGACGGGGGTGCTCCTTACGACGCAGGGTTGGTGTCTACAACTGTAGCGTCGCACCGGCGGGCGCCCGGCGCGAAGGGCAGCCGACGCTAGGCCCCGGCGACTCCCGAGAGGCGCGGTTCGCTGTCTGTCTTCTCCCAGTAGTGCGGGCGCGTGAACAGCTGGCCGAGGCCCTTGTACGCCGCCACGGAGTGCAGGATCCAGTGGATCGGCGCGAGCAGCGCGAGCGCCGCCGACGCGAAGTCGCCTCGTCGCACCGGGCCGAACGCGGAGACCACGATCATCTCGGTCATCCCCAGCGCGAACGCCGCGATTCCGCCGACGAGCGCCCAGGCGGGCAGCACCGAATCGATCAGGTCGGCGGGCAGCACGACGGCGGCGACCACCAACAGGTAGAAGGGGATCACCATGAGCACCGCCACCGGCGTGACGGCCACGAAAAGCGCCGTGCCGGCGAAGCGCGGGAACCCGAGCTGGTCGATCAGGGCCAGCGGCCTCCGGGAGTGAACGAGCGCCGTCTGCAGGTACCCCTTCGTCCAGCGGCTGCGCTGGCGGATGAAGGCGGGAACCGTGGCCGCGGCCGGCTCCTCGGTCGTCGACGCCACGTGCCCGAGGCGGTGACCCATCGCGCTCATCCGCACGCCCAGATCCACGTCTTCCGACACGTTGTACGGATCCCAGCCGCCGAGTTCGATGAGCGCCGCGGTGCGAAAGTGCTCGGAGGCTCCCCCCGCGGGCACGGCGAAGTGCGAGCGGCCGAGGGCCGGAAGCACCCGATCAGCCCAGGACGACCGTTCGAGTGCGACCATCCTGGTGAGGGCGTTCTCGCTCGCGTTCGGGTACCTGATCGACGCCTGGACGCAGGCGAGGTCTGCCTCGCCGTGAGCGAAGGCCGCGACGGCCCTCCTCAACTGGTCGGGAGCCGGCACGTGGTCGGCACCGTAGACGACCAGGAATTCTCCCCGGGCGACGAAGAGCCCGACGTTGCACGCGCGCGGCCTCGTCTCGGGAGCCCCCGCGGGCACGGTGACGATCCGAAAGCGCGGCGGCGGCCCGGCCGCGATGATGGAGTCCCTCGTGGCACGGTCCTCCTCCTCCACCAGAATGAGCACCTCGAGTCGATCGGCCGGGTAGTCGAGGCGGGACAGGGTCGCGATCATCTGCGGCACGGCGGCCGCCTGGCGGAACACCGGAACCAGCACGGTGTAGTGCGGAAGCAGGTCGTCGACAATCCGGTCCGCTGGCGCGTCCGGCGCGAGCGGCGCGCCGGGCCGTTCACCACGGACCGCCATCACGAGCACGAACGTCGAGGCGGCGAGGAACGCCGCGCTCGCGGTCGCAACGACGGCGGCGACCACGGCCGACGGGGCGACCAGGGCCAGGCAGAACAGCGCCAACCCGAAGAGGATTCCGCCCACCACCTGGCCATTCGACACCACGACGCGGGCCGACAGGGAGGGATTCGTGCGCCACCGGTCGGTCGACCCGTGCGCCGGTATCTCCGCCTTGAAGCTGCGCTTGACGGCGCTCCGGATGTCCCACGAGGTGGCGGCGACGAACTCCACCGGGCTCTCGAGCACGCTCGCTATCGTCGCGGACCTCGCGGCATCCGGCTCCCGCGCCGTTGCCACCAGCACGCTCCCGTTGGACTGGTCGCGCACGGGAACCCAGTTCTCGCGAAGGTACTGCTCGGCCGGCCACTGGCGCACGAGATCCCGATCGATCCTGGTGCTGGTCAGGTCGAGCGGCGCAACCTTCCAGGCCCTCGCCATCACCTTGAGCAGAGCGGTGGAGTCGACCATGCCCAGGTTGACGAGAACCTCGTCGAGGTGATCCCCCGTCTTCGACTTCGCGGCGCGCGCAATCGCCAGCTGATCATTCGTGATCAGCCCGGAATCGAGCAGGAGCGCGGCAAACCCGGCGCCCGTGACCGAAGGTTCCCCACCCACCAACGCCATGCTCCATGGTCGCCGCCTCGGATCCACGACGGCAAGTCCCCAGTAGGGTGTCACCTCTTCGGGGAGGGACCACGGGCCGCGATTCGGCGGTCGGCAAGGCCATTTGACCCTAGTCGCCGGATGGTGGGTGCCGATACTCTGGGGCCGCGCAATCGCGCCACATCGGGTCGACAAGGGAGTTGAAATGGCAGGCAAGTTCGAGCTCTACAAGGACAAGTCCGGGGGCTTCCGCTTTCGACTGAAGGCCGGCAACGGTGAGGTCATCGCGGTGTCGGAGAGCTACGCCTCCAAGGCGAGCGCACTCAACGGGATCGCGTCGGTGCAGAAGAACGCCCCGACCGCCACCGTCGACGACCAGACCGCCTAGTCGTTAACGTCGAGCTCGAGCCGATCGCCCGCCTCTGAGAGCAGCACGACGGCGCCCCAGCCGACGATCGCTACGAGGCCGACCACGAGCAGGGAGACCGCGGTCTCGGTGATCCAGTTCATGTGCACACCTCCCTCAGTACCGTTCCGGCTCGTGGATACGGTCGAGATCCCATGCTCCGACACGTCCACAAAGAAATGACTAAGAATCACGACTTCGTGGGAGACTTCTTAGAGATTTCTTAGCGTCTGAACGAAAAAATTCAGGGGCGGCAACCCTGTCGTCCACGACCTGAGGAGCGCTCGATGAGTTTTTCCGTGCGACGGGCCTCACGATGGGTGCGCCGGGCCGCCCGGGCCCTGCGATTTGAGACCGTCGCGTTCTGGAGATCACGCCCCATCCTCCGGGGAACGGTGCTCTACGAGTCTTTCGCGGGCAATGGGGCGCTCTGCAATCCCGAGGCGATCTTCCGCGAACTGCTCCAGGCCGCCGACCAGGGTCACCTGAGGCACATCTGGGTGCTCGACGGCACAGACCGGCACCGGCGAGTCCGACACGAGTTCGCGGGCAACGACCGGGTGACCTTTGTCCAATACCGATCGGCCGCGTATTTCAAGGCCCTCTCCACGAGCCACTACCTCATCAACAATGCGACCTTCCCGCCCGAGTTCAGCAAACGCAAGGGTCAGGTCTACCTGAACACCTGGCACGGGACGCCCCTGAAGAAGATGGGCTACGACATGCCCAACGGGGCATTCGATTCGGCAAACACCCTGCGCAACTTTGTGCAGGCGGACTTCCTGCTCGCCCAGAACTCCTTCATGGCCGACCGGATGTACGCCGGGGCCTACCGGCTCAAGGGGCTGTACCGGGGAACGATCATCGAGGAGGGCTATCCGCGTCTCGACCGTCAGGTTCTCAATCAGGACCAGTTCCTCGCCGGGCGGGCTCGGCTCGCCTCCGACGGCATCGACATCGGCAATCGAAGCATTGTGCTGTTCGCCCCGACCTGGAAGGGCGACTCGTTCTCCTCCCCCGCCGACGACGTGCAGGAACTCGTCGACTTCGTGGCCGATCTTCAGGCCCGCCTCGGCGACGACCGTTACATCGTGCTGCTCAAGACCCACCAGGTCGTGCACCAGTTCGCTCGCAACGACCCGCGGCTGCGCCGGATTCTCGTGTCTAACGAGATCCCCACCAACGTCGTGCTCGGGCTCAGCGGGTTCCTCATCACCGACTACTCGTCGATCTTCTTCGACTTTCTGGCCACCGGCCGACCGATCGTCTTCTACACGCCGGACATGACCGACTACTCGAGCACCCGCGGTACCTATTACCCGCCCGCCGACTGGCCGGGCCCGCTCTGTTCGACTCCGGACGAGGTCGCCGTGGCGATCGACGAGCTCGCCAGCGAAGACGCCGGCCGTGCCGGACTACCCGACCCGTACGAGGCCTGGCGGGAACGATTCACCTCGCACGACGATGGCAACGCCTCGCACCGCGTCGTGGACATCGTCTTCCGTGGTCGCCACGACGGCTACAACCTCACGAGCATCGAGAAGAACCCACGCACCTCGATCCTGCTGCACCTTGGGGGAATGCGCTCCAATGGGATCACCACATCGGCCCTCAACCTTCTCGGCGCGATCGATCACGAGAGGTTCGACGTCTCCGCGGTCTTCGCCAGGCCGCGCGGAGAGCAGCAGCGCGAGAACCAGGCGCGCATCGACCCGCGGGTGCGGCAGTTCCCACGGCTGGGCGGCATGAACGGCAGCAAGATCCTGCACCTCAGGCGCCGGATCGCCGAGCGTCTCCGCACCGCAGTGCACCGGTCGACCACCGGCCAGGCCAGGCGGTGGGACGACGAGTGGATGCGCTGCTTCGGCGACAGCAGGTTCGACATCGTGGCCGACTTCAGCGGCTACACCAGCTTCTGGGCGACTCTGCTGCTGCACGCACCGAAGGCCCGGCGGTCGATCTGGCTGCACAACGACATGGCGGCGGAGACTCATCGGGTGATCAGGGGGCGCAAGCGCATGCAGCACTCGCTCCCGGCCGTGTTCGACCTGTATCGCGAGTTCGACTCGTTGGTCTCCGTCTCGGCGAGCCTCAGCGACGTCAACCGAAAGCACCTCGCATCCTTCGGCATCGACGAGAAGAAGTTCACCTCGGCGCGCAACCTCCTCGACGCGGAGCACGTACTCCGCGGAGCGGAGCAGGACCTCAGGACGCTCGCGGACTTCCCGCACGATGCGGAGACCGAGGAGATCCTGGTTCCGGAGTGGGTGGACGGCCTCCTGGCCGACGACGGCACCACGTGGTTCATCACCGTGGGGCGCTACTCGACCGAGAAGAACCAGGACCGGCTGCTTCGGGCTTTTGCGATAGTTCACGCGGCCCATCCGCTGGCTCGGCTGCTTCTCGTGGGCTACGGGCCGTTGCACCACCACCTCGAACGGCAGATCGACCACCTCGGCCTGCGCGGAGCAGCCTGGGTGACGGGTCCATACAGCAACCCGTTTCCGATCATGGCGGCCGCAGACTGCTTCGTGCTCTCGAGCAACTACGAGGGGCAGCCTATGGTGATCCTCGAGGCGGCAATCCTCGGCCTGCCGGTCGTGTCGGTGGACTTCGCCTCGGTGCGGGACGCCCTCCCGAACGGCTCGGTGCACGTCGTGGCCATGGACGACGACGCCCTCGCCGTGGGGATGTCCGACTATCTGCGCGGCGAGGTCCCGGGCGCGACGATCGACATCGGCAGCTACAACCGGGCGGCGGTCGAGGAGTTCTACCGCGCGACCGGGGCGCCCGTCACGAGAAGGGCCGCGCAGCGCTAGCCTGTGCTGAGGCTCGTGCCTCGATCCGAATTGGCTGATGCGGAGACCGTGATGGCGAAGATCGCGCAAGAAGCGAGACCCCGGCTGCTGCTTATCGAGGACGACCCGCGGCTCGGACCGTTGATCGCCCAGGTGCTCGCGGATGCCTACGACGTCACGCTGGTCGCGGACGGCCTGCTCGGCGTAGAGGTGGCCCTCGGCTCCGACTTCGACGTGATGATCGTGGACCGGCGACTGCCGTCCCTCGACGGCCTCGGCGTGATCGAGACGCTTCGCGGCAAGAGGGTGACCACCCCGATGCTCATCCTCACCGCGCTCGGCACCATCGGCGACAAGGTGAGGGGCCTCGACGCCGGGGCGAACGACTACCTCGTGAAGCCGTTCGAGTTCGACGAGCTCTTCGCGCGGCTCCGGGCCCTTCGTCGGGTGTTCACCGGCGAGGGCACGGTGATCTCGATCGGCCAGTGGGAGTTCTATCCGGAGAGTCGGGCCATCTATTCACCGTACGACGGGAGGATCCTGCTGACGTCCCGCGAGTCCGCGCTTCTGCAATTGCTCGCGGAGCATCCGCAACGCACCTTCAGCCGCCACCAGATCCTGCGCGCGGTCTTCGGCAGCGACGACAACCCGGGCACGGTGGACACCTACGTGCACTATCTCCGGCGCAAGACCGACGTGGCCATCGTCACGACGGTTCGAGGCCAGGGCTACCGGCTGGGCGAGCTGTGAGCCGCCGAGAGGCACAGGAGCGGCTTGCCGACAGTGACGCCGATGCCGTGCGCAGTGCCTCCCGGCGAGTCGGCTGGCAGATCACGTTCGCCACCGCGATCGTGGTGTTCGCGGCCATCGGCGCGGTCTTTCTCTTCGTGCTCTCCCGGGTCAAACCCCGCGAGCTCTTCGAGCCGGTGCCAGACCAGAACAACATCGACATCAGCGCAGACGACGTCCTCCTCCTCGCCATCGTGCTGGGTGCCGTCGGCGTCGTGCTGGCCGGCGTGCTCAGCTGGATCATCGCCAGACGCGCCGTGCGCCCCCTCGGGGACGCCCTCCGCATCCAGCGGGCGTTCATCGCTGACGCCAGCCATGAGTTGCGCACCCCGCTGACGGTGCTCGACGCCCGCCTGCAGGTGCTTCAGCGCTCCCTCGACCGCGACGACCCGTCGTCGCCCGTCGTCGCCGAGCTGCGTCGGGACGCGAGGTCGCTCATGGATGTGGTCAACGATCTGCTCGAGGCGGCCGAGGCGGCGAGCAGCCGCGGAAGCGACACCGGTCCCGAGAATCTCACGGCGATCGCCGAGCTCGCCGTGGAGTCGATGCGTGTGGTCGGACAGGACCGCAACGTGAGCATCGAACTCGATGCGCCGGGCGCCCTCTTCACTCCCCTGCCCGCGGTGAGTGCTCACCGTTGCCTCGTCGCCCTGCTCGACAATGCGCTGCGTTACTCCCCCGACGGCTCGGTGGTAACGGTGGCCTTGCGCGGAACCAAGAACCGGGTCACCCTCGAGGTGAAGGACCAGGGTCCGGGCATCCGGGGCATCTCGCCCGACCGCGTCTTCGACCGTTTCGCCAAGTCGGGCGACGCCACGGGCGGCGGCGGAACGACTCGAACGGGATTCGGCATCGGTCTGGCGCTCGTGCGCGACATCGCAGTGAGCCACGGCGGAACCGTCGCGGTCAAGGAGACCTCTACGAACGGCACCGTCGTCGTTCTCACCGTCCCCCGAGCGAGCGAACGGGGCTGACCCTCGATTCTTAGGCGATTCTTGGCCAGAGGTCACCAAGAATGTCTGGCGGGATTTCCTCGGAACGAGAGGCACGGATGGATCACGGTTCGACCGGCACGGTACGGTTACCGCGGGGCTTCGGCTGGCTGGTTGCCGCCCTCGGGACGGCTGCCGCCCTGGTCTCCGCCGCCGGTTCCTGGATCCCGTCGCTGTGGGGCGACGAGGCAGCGAGTCTGCTCTCGGCCCAAAGACCCCTCCCGAGCCTCTTCGTCATGCTCGGCCACGTCGATGCCGTCCACGGCGCCTACTACCTGCTCCTCCATGGCTGGATCCGCCTCGCCGGCACGACACCCTTCGCCCTGCGGCTGCCCAGCGCTGTCGCCGTCGGCCTCGCGGTCGCGGCGGTCACGCTGATCGCGGCGCGTCTTCGCTCGCCCCGCGTCGCGGTCGCCGCGGGGATCATCTGCTGCCTGCTCCCGCGCGTGACCTACATGGGCGAGGAGGCCAGGTCGTACGCCGCGAGCGCAGCGATCGCGGCGTGGCTCACCTACCTGCTGGTCGAGCTCATGCGGCGGCAGAGCCCGCCCGTCTGGCTCTGGGTCGCCTACGGGACGCTCCTCGCCGCCGGGGTATACCTGTTCCTCTACGTCGGCCTCCTGGTGCTGGCCCACGCAATCGTGCTCGCGGCGTCACGGGCGGGACGGGCCGTCCTGACGCGCTGGACGATCGCGTGCGCCGCGGCGCTGCTCGCCGTTTCTCCCCTCGTCTTCTGGGCGATCGACGAGCGTCGACAGATCGCGTACCTCGCCTCCCGCACCGAGGTGAGCTTCGGCACCCTCACCGTGAGCCTCTGGTTCGGCAGCGTGGAGTTCGCCGTGATCGCCTGGCTGCTCATCCTCGTGGCCCTCGCCACGCCGCTCGTGGCCCGAATCCGCCGGCGAGATCTCACGGGCCTGCGTGCTCCCCGCCCGCCGAGCCTGGAACTCGTCGCGGCGACCTGGCTGTTCGTGCCGTCGCTGACCCTCGTGACCAGCCAGTTCTTCGTCGCCGACTTCACCGCCCGCTACCTCTCGTACTGCGCGCCGGCCGCCGCGCTGCTGATCGCCTGCGGAGTGGATAGGCTGGCTTCCCGCCGTGGCTGGGCGATCGCCGCCTCCACCGTGGCCGTGGTGGCTCTCGCGACTCCCGCGTACCTCGCTCAACGCGGGCCGTACTCCAAGAACGACAGCGACTGGTCTGCGATCAGCGCGACCCTCGGCGTTCGGGCGCGGGCCGGAGACGCGGTGGCCTTCGACGAGAGCGTGCGGCCCTCCCGCAGACCCCGGCTCGCACTGCGCACCTACCCCGCCGGGTTCGCGGGTCTCCACGACGTGATGCTGGAGGCCCCGTACTATCGCAACACCTCCTGGCCGGATCGCGTCTACAGCCTCGCGAAGACGGCGAGTCTCGGCCGACTCGCCGCCGTCGACAGGCTCTGGCTCGTCGAATACGCCACGCCGACCCACGTCGACGCGTACGGCATCGACACTCTGGCCGCACTGGGATTCGCGCGCACCGCCGAGTACCGCACCCACCGCAGTGTCATATTCCTCTTCAGCCGGCAGCCGACCTCAGGCACGTGACTTTTGTCACCTCGTCCCGCCACCTGCCGAGGTTAGTGTCGTAGACATGGAACAAGCCGCCGCCGAGCCCCTCGTCCACATCCAGAACTTTCGAATGGACTTCGGCAGCACGACGGTCGTCAAAGACCTCTCGTTCGACATCCACCGGGGAGAGACCTTCGGCTTCCTCGGCTCGAACGGATCGGGCAAGACCACGACCATTCGTGCGCTGCTCGGCATCTACCAGCCCACCGGGGGCATCCTGCACATCAACGGCCAGCCGTTCTCCCCGGAGAACGGCGATCGGCTGGGCTACCTTCCCGAGGAGCGAGGACTCTACAACAAGGAGTCCGTGATCGACGTGATGACCTACTTCGGCCGCCTCAAGGGACTGAGCAAGCACGACGCCGCCGCCTGGTCGCACCGCTACCTCGAGCGGGTGTCCCTGCCGGACAAGGCCAAGCTCAGGCTCGACAAACTCTCCGGCGGCGAGCAGCAGAAGGTGCAACTCGGCGTGACGATCATGAACGACCCGGAGCTCCTCATCCTCGACGAACCGACGAAGGGCTTCGATCCCGTCAACCGCCGCCTGCTCATGGACATCATCGACGACCAGAAGAAGGCGGGCGCCACCGTGCTCATGGTGACCCACCAGATGGAAGAGGTGGAGCGACTGTGCGACCGGGTGATCCTGCTCAAGGACGGGCGGGCCGAGGCGTACGGCAGCATCCCCGACGTGCAGGATCAGTACGGGGGAACCATGATCAGGCTCACCTACTCCGGCGAGATCCCGGACTCGCCGCACTACGAGGCGAGCCTGCGAGACCGCAACTACGCCGAGCTCACCGTGATCGGCAAGGTGGACGAGGCCGTGATCCTGCGCGAACTGGTCGAGGCCGGCGTGCTCGTGCGCAGCTTCACCACCACCCGGCTGAGCCTCGACGACATCTTCGTCAAGGTCTACGGCGACGAGAACGAACTGGTGGGGGCATAGTCATGGCACGGCACAATCTCGGCACCGTCGTCTCCTTCGAGGTGACACGCAACCTCACCAAGCGCCGATTCTGGATCTCCACGCTCATCGTGCCCGTGATCTTCGGAATCGTGATCGCCCTCGTCGTGCTGTCGAACACGGCCACCGACAAGAGCGTGAACTCGCAGAAGAACGCCAAGTTCACCTTCAGCTACAGTGACGCCTCCGGCTACATCGACCCGGCCATCGTCGCCTCGTTCGGCGGAACTCCGGCGGCGGACCCGACGGCCGCGATCGCCGACGTCAAGTCCGGGGCACTCGACGCCTACTTCGCCTACCCGGCCGACCCCACGAAGCAGACCACAAAGGTGTACGGCGTCGACGAGGGGATCTTCCAGAACGGCAAGTACTCGTCCGTGGCCACCGCCCTCCTCGTGGCGAGCGCCGAGACGAAGATCGGCGACGCGAAGCTCTCGACCCTCGCCCAGGGAAGCGTCCCCGTCGAGTCGACCACCTACAAGGACGGCGTGGAGGCGGGCGGAATCGGCGGCGTCATCCCGCCCCTGCTCTTCCTGGCGATCTTCTACATCGTGATCCTGCTGCTCGGCAACCAGATGCTCACGTCGACCCTCGAGGAGAAGGAAGACCGGGTGAGCGAGATGATCCTCACCACCCTCAACCCGACCACCCTCGTGGTGGGCAAGGTGATCTCCCTCTTCATCGTGGGAATCGTGCAGATGATCGTGTTCACCCTGCCGATCATCATCGGTTACGTGTTCTTTCGCACCGCCCTGAGCCTGCCGGAGTTCGACCTCTCTTCCCTCAACATCAATCCGTGGCAGATGGTCGTGGGCGCATTGCTGCTCGCCGGCGGCTTCACGCTCTTCACCGGCACCCTCGTGGCGGTCGGAGCGATCATGCCCACGGCGAAGGAGGCCGGGCAGGTCTTCGGCATCATGATGGCTCTCATCTTCGTGCCGTTCTACGCCGTGACGCTCGTGGTGTCCGACCCGCACGCCTTCATCGTGCAGTTGTTCACCTACTTTCCATACAGCGCGCCCGTCACCGCCATGCTGCGGAACGGATTCGGTTCCCTGAGCCCGCTCGAGGCGACCATCGTGATCGTGGAGCAGTTCGCCCTCGGCATCATCGTGCTCCGCCTCGCCGTGCGGCTCTTCCGCTACGGATCCATCGAGTACTCCAAGAAGGTCTCGCTCAAGACCGCGTTCGCCCGGTCGTAGGCTCGATACCATGGCAGTCATCGTGCAGTATTCCCGCTTCGGCGGGCCCGAGGTGCTCGAGGTGGTCGAGGTTCCGACCCCGTCGGCGCCCGTCGGCGGGGTCGTCGTCGAGGTCCGGGCGGCCGGGGTGAACCCGATCGACTCGAAGCTGCGCTCCGGACTTCGGTCGAGCACTCCCCTGACCGGTCCCAGGCGGGTCGGGTCGGATGCCGCGGGAGTCATCGTGCAGACCGGTGCGCGGGTGGACGGCTGGTCGGTGGGGGACGAGGTGATCGTTCGCGGTGCGGATGGCGCATACGCCAGCCACGTGGTCGCCCTTCCGAGCCAGCTCGTCGTCAAGCCGAAGGGGCTGTCCTGGGAGCAGGCGGCCGCCATCGGTGTTCCGGCCGGCACCGCGCTCCAGGTTCTCACCTCGCTGGGCGTCACCCGGGGCGACACTCTCCTCATCCACGGCGGTTCCGGTGCCGTCGGGCAGGCAGCCGTGCAGTTCGCCCGCGCGTGGGGAGCCACCGTCGTCGCCACCGCCAGTGAACCCAACCACGCCAGGCTGGTCGAACTGGGGGCGATCCCCGTCGCGTACGGGCCGGGGCTCGTCGATCGGGTGCGGGCCGTCGCCCCGCAGGGCATCGACGTCGCCCTGGATGCCGCCGGCACCCCCGAGGCGATCGAGACCTCGCTCGCGCTCGTCGCCGACCACAACCGAATCGGAACCATCGTTCTCGGGGCGAGGGCCGCCGAGTTGGGCATCCGGGCCTGGTCCGGCGGAAGCCCGGTGCCGCTCACCGCTCACGAGCAGGCGCTGCGCCGTGAGGCCATCGACGCGGTGGCCGAACTCGTTCGCCGAGGCGAGTTCGAGATCGAGATCTCCCGCCGGCTGCCGCTGAGCGCGGCGGCGGAGGCACAACGCGAGAGCGAGTCGGGTCACGTTCGCGGCAAGATCGTGCTCCTGCCGGGGGCCTAATCCCGTTCAACGTGCTGCGGTACGGAGTGCGTCGGTGGGGCCGACCGCGCGCCTTCGTGACCCCGCCGGGACGCCACTTGGTGCTGCTCCGTGGACGCCGCCAGGAAGGTCGCCCAGACGGCGGCCACGGCATCCTCCTGGCGCAGGAAATAGCCGATCAGGTGCCGCCGCTCTGATGTCTTGTCCCAGGTGACTGCTCGAAACCAGACGTCGGGCCGCAGCCCGAACTCGAGTCGGCGTACGACACCGATGGGCGCGACCTGCGCCGGGTACCGCACGATCCACTCCACCGGCACGGCCATGCGCACCGGATGCCACTCGGCCACCTTGCTCCTCGTCGTTCGGAGCAGCCGGCCCTGCAGAACCTCAGGTTACTTGACGGCAATGACCTCGACGAGCCTGATGTCCGGATCCTTCGCGAGCAGCTCCGGGCCGTGCTCGCCGAGCGCGGCGGGAATCGCCCCGCCCAGGTGGGCCTGCCTGCCTTCTTCCGTCTCAAACGTGTCGAAGATCCCGAAGGTGTTCTCGTTCACGTGGAAGCCGTACCAGGTCTTCGTCTCCGGCTCATTCATCACTATCTCGCGGGCGCCGCTCACAAACTCCCATACGTCCTGCTCCTTGCCGGGCTTGGCCTCGACAAGCGCCAACACTCCGAATTTCAATGCCATTTCGATCTCCTCAGTGATATCGACGCGGTGACTTCGGGCTCTGCCGCACACCGGCCGTAGCTCGAGTCTAGGAACGCGCCGTCGGCACTCGTCAGGCACAAAGGCCCTGCGTCGGCCGGCCGGCGCGAATACGGTGTGATCCACGCGACGACTCGCGCGATCACAAGGCAGGGAGAGCACCGATGGCGACCCTCACCGACCGCTATGTCTGGGCCGTCGCCCGGGCCGTTCCCCGCGCCAGGCGCGCCGAGGCCGAGACCCGGGTGCGGGCCTCCGTCGACGACGCGATCGCGGCGAAGGTCGCCGGGGGCACCACCTCAGAGACGGCCGAACTCGACGCCATCACGGAGCTGGGCGACCCGGACAGGCGCGCCGCCGAGTACGTCGGGAGGCTGACCTATCTCATCGGCCCCGCCTACTTCTTCGACTATCGGAGGGTACTGATCGTCGTTGTCTCGGTCGCGGCACCCGCCGTGTTCTTCGCCCTGATGCTCGCCCAGCTGATCGTGCGGAGCAACCCTCTCGAAGCCTTGGGCACCGCCCTCAGTGCGGCCTTCTCCGTCGCGGTGCAGGTGGCTTTTTGGACGACACTCGCCTTCGCCGTGATCGAACGCACCGCGCCGGAGCGGCGCGACCGGGCCACGCTCTGGAAGCCCGCCCTGCTACCGAAGGTGCCGACGGCCGAGAAGATCGGGATCGGCTCCACGATCGCGGGCGTTCTCGGCTACCTGCTCTTCATCGGCCTGATCGTCTGGCAGGGCAACATCTGGGTGGTGCGCACCGCGGGCGGCGAGAGGTCCGCGATGCTCGACCCGGCGCTGTGGACCTTCTGGCTGCCCTGGTTCATCGCCGTCGCCGTGCTCGAGATCGTCTTCGTCGCGGTCTCGTACGCGATCGGACACTGGACCTGGGGGCTGGCCTGGGCGAATGTGGCCCTCAATCTCGTCTTCGCCGTGCCGGCCGTCTGGCTTCTCGCGACCGACCAGGTCTTCAACCGGGCGTTCCTGGACATGATGGCGATGCCTGCGGACGTCGTGCGGATCGTCTCAGCGGCCTTCGAATTCGTGGTGGTGCTCGTCGCTATTCTCGACATCGTCGACGGATTCCGCCGGGCCTGGCGCAGCCAGCGAGCGGTGCACGCCGAGGCGTAGGTCCGAGCGGCAGGTTCGTGCCGGGGACTGCAGCGCCGCCAACCGGCAACTCGTCTAGCCCTTACCCGAAGGCTTTCAGACGGCGAGTCGGCGGTGCTACAGCTGGCATCGGTTCCCTGCTTACCCCAGTATGCGCCCGTATTCATCGAGATGCACTCAACTTGTTGACGGATGCCTGCGTTAACGGAAAAACCCCCGGCAAAAACCGGGGGTTTCCTTGTGAGCGATACTGGGATCGAACCAGCGACCTCTTCCGTGTCAGGGAAGCGCGCTACCGCTGCGCCAATCGCTCAAGCTTCTTTTTCTATTCTATTCCGTGCGGTCTATCTCCGAGGTGGCGACGGGATTTGAACCCGTGTGGACGGCTTTGCAGGCCGCTGCCTCGCCTCTCGGCCACGCCACCATGTCTATCGTCCTGAACTGCTTTTGTTATCTACCCATAACTGGATATCTTCGAGCGGATGACGAGATTCGAACTCGCGACCCTCACCTTGGCAAGGTGATGCGCTACCACTGCGCCACATCCGCACTGCCCGCATTTCTGCGTGCG
>NZ_JAYSJZ010000010.1:0-2675 GCF_043726815.1 Lacisediminihabitans sp. | reverse complement strand
GTGGGCCGGGCCGAAACGGGCGCCGGGACGGTAGCTCACTCCCGAGTCGAACGGCACTCCGACCACCGCGATGTCCGCCCGGTCGACCTCGTCGATGCGAGGGAGGCGGGCGAAGGTGGCCGGTCCGGCGAAGCGTGGCACCTGGACGGCGTCCACCTGTCCGAGAACGGTGCCGCGGGTCACCCGAGGGACTGGGGGGACCGGACTGCCAGTCACTGGACCCTCCTCGTCTCGACTGCGAGGAACGTAGCGGAACACCCTGGGCAAATCAACGATCGCGGGGGCCCGAAGAGGTCGCGTCGCCCGGCGCTGCAGACTCGCCAGGCCATACACAATCATTGCCGTCGCTATCGGGTTCTGTTCATGGGCCGCGGATCAGTGTGTCCGAGGCTGCTGAACGGCTCGACGAAGTCGATCTGCTCCCACTTCTGGGCGGGGGGCAAGCCACCATCGTGGCCGCCCGCGACTTTCGTCAGGACCCGGCCCGCCCCGGCGACCGCCGGCTGATCACGGTATTTTGCCTTCTTCAGACTGAATCCCCTTCGGTCAGACGGGCGGAAAGCTCACGAGTCGGCGAGACCGCGAAAAGCTGCACGGGCCTGCTCGCGGGTGACCTCGCTGCCGCGTTGCGCAGCGATCTCGTAGGAAGCGCGAGCCCTCGACGGAGCACGCTGCGCCGCCAGGAGATCACCGAGTTCAAGTGCAGTACGAGACGCACGTTCGTCGTCGCCTGTGGCGATGGCCTTCATCAGCCACTCCTCGGCCGATTCGAGGTGGCCGAGCTGCTTCTCCATCATGCCCAGGTTGAGCGCGACTCCTGGCGACTCTCGACTGGGCCCCCAGTCGAGAACCGTGCGGAACGCTTGGCGAGCGTCGTCGAACCGGCCGGCTTGCCAGAGAAGGACCCCGAGGTTCTTCATTGCCGAGGCGCCGGAGGGTGTCCCTGTGAAGGCGCCGGCCCGGCGGAACGCGAGCTCGGCCGCGACGGGATTGCCTGCTCTCAGCTCGCCGTTGCCGAGGTTGAGCAAGGCCATCGGGGCGTGGACCCGGTGTCCTGTTGCGGCTACGTCCTCGAACGCCGCGACTGCAGCGTCGTGGTCCCCGGCCGCTTCATGGACATTGCCGAGTCGGATGCCGGCGCGTGGGGAGCTGTCGCGATGGCCTCGGACCACGGCCCGCCGGTAGGCGTCGACCGCCGCTGAGGCGGCACCGATGCGCTCGTGAAGCTCGCCGATCCGGCACAGGGCGTGGGCAGCTTCGTCGTCATTGCCCTGTTCAACGATCGCCTCGTAGGCCGCGACCGCTGTTGGCGGGTTCGTGGTCTCGAGTTCATACGCCCGGATCATTTGCGGGCTGGGCATGGTGGTTGTGCAGACGAGGGCGCCGTGGAAGACGTAAGGAACGACGACGCCGGCCATGTACGTGGTACCGCGGCCCTCAGCATCTACCGGTCCTGAAGCGATGAAGTTCGCGTGTCCAACACGGGCCAATGTCGCCGGACAGGCCAAGAGGCCAGGACGGTTACCACCCGCGGCCGTGATGAGGACCCCCTGGTCGAGCACCGCTGCCGCTGCCTTGCATACGCGACAGCTGCCAGCGCAATCAACGTCGCGGCCCCAGCTGCGCCTCTGCACGCCTGCTGAAAGCACCACCCAGTCGACCTTCTGCGTCGCGCACCACTGGAGGGCGCGGATGAGGTTGTCGGGTTCGGCGCGTCCGTCGCGTCCGACGATCTTGGCGGAGAACAGAGTGAGCGGTTCGGTCGATGCGGCCAAGGTCAGCAGCGCCGTCACCGTGCCGTGCCCGTTCGTGTCCTCCCATCCTTCGCCGGTGAAATCCGCAACTCCATCGGGATCGAGCGAAGCCCTGATCCACGAGTGGGAAGGAAGCATGCCCGAGTCCACAACGGCGACGCGACGTCCGGAGGGTCGGCCCGAGATCGACTCGTCGTCAATGCGCCGCGAGATCCAGTCAGGTATCTCTTGTGGGTGGAGCTCGGTTCCGGACTCGGCGTCGTGCAGTGTCCGGAGATCGCAAGGGAATGACATGAAGGGGCCCGACGTCGGGAGCGAACAGCTCAAGATGTTCCCCGACAGTCATCTCGGTCCTCCCTTCACGATCAGGCGAATGAGAGAAGGAGCAGTACGACTCCTACCGCGGCGATGCCCAGCGCGACGGGTAGCACCACCTGGAGCAGTCGGTCGAGCAACGGGCGTGTGGTGGAGTCAGGAGAAAAGAGCTCGATCTCCGCCGGTTTCTTCAACGCGAGGGTGGCGGCCATGGCTGCCCCGACGACGAGGAGCACCAGACCGGAGGACGTGGTCTTGATACTGGCCCCGAAGATGCTCGCCTCCGTGGTCGAAGAGGACGACGAAGCGCCCAGTGCGGCGATGACGCCGCCCCCGAGCATGACCAACATCGCGGCAACAAGGAGGGCGGAGTAGACGACAGAACGGTTCTTCGTGGGCTGCTTCTTCGCCATGGCCGTATTGTAAGAACGGCAGCACCGAGGTGCGGGCAGATCCGCCAGTGAGCGGAATAGCTCCCTGACCTCACACCTCGCGTCTGGAGCGGGCGACGAGAATCGAACTCGCGTGTCCAGCTTGGGAAGCTGGCGCTCTACCATTGAGTTACGCCCGCGCGGCCGCAGGTCAACTCGCGGCGCGTGAGGCAGC
>NZ_JAYSJZ010000009.1:0-1895 GCF_043726815.1 Lacisediminihabitans sp. | reverse complement strand
CCCTGGCCCGATAAACACGAGTTTCGCAGCCGCACACGC
Organism: Lacisediminihabitans sp.; assembly: GCF_043726815.1. Classification (NCBI taxonomy): domain Bacteria; kingdom Bacillati; phylum Actinomycetota; class Actinomycetes; order Micrococcales; family Microbacteriaceae; genus Lacisediminihabitans; species Lacisediminihabitans sp. The sequence goes on along the minus strand of NZ_JAYSJZ010000009.1, from coordinate 1,856 downwards.
GCGCGCGAACTCCACGTTCTCCGAAAGAAAACCGTAGCCAGGATGCACGGCCTGCGCGTGGGTCGCGAGCGATGCCTCAACGATTGCCCCACCATCCAGATAGTTACCGACGTGCACCGCGACATCCGCGAGCCCCACGTGGCGCGCATCACGATCGGCGTCAGTAAAAATCGCGATCGAACGGATGCCCAGCTCGCGCAGGGTGCGGATCACCCGGCAGGCGATCTCGCCCCGGTTCGCCACAAGCACGGTGTCGAAGCGCACACTGTCAGCCACCGGCGTCACATCCGGAACAGGCCGAAGGCCGGCTCGGGCAGCGGGGGGGCCGCGCACACGTCGAGGGCGAGGCCGAGCACCGTGCGGGTGTCGGCCGGGTCGATAACGCCGTCGTCCCACAGCCGCGCCGTGGAGTAGTAGGGGCTGCCCTGTCTCTCGTACTGCTCGCGGATGGGCGCCTCGAACGCGGCCTGTTCGCCAGCGAGCCACTCATCGCCCAGCTGATCCCGCCGAACGGTCGAGAGCACGGATGCCGCCTGAGCCCCACCCATCACGGAGATGCGCGCGCCCGGCCACATCCACAGGAACCGCGGCGAGTACGCCCGCCCGCACATCGAGTAGTTGCCAGCGCCGAAGGAGCCACCGATCACCACCGTGAGTTTGGGCACGCGAGTGGTTGCGACCGCGGTCACCATCTTCGCGCCGTTCTTGGCGATACCGCCAGACTCCGCGTCTTTGCCCACCATGAAGCCCGAGATGTTCTGCAAGAAGACGAGCGGGATTCCGCGCTGGTCGCACAGCTCGATAAAGTGCGCCCCCTTGAGCGCCGATTCGCTGAACAGCACGCCGTTGTTTGCGATGATGCCCACCGGATGCCCGTGCAGCCTCGCGAAGCCCGTCACGAGCGTCGTACCGTACTCCTTCTTGAACTCGTGAAACTCGCTGCCGTCGACGATCCGCGCGATTACCTCACGCACCTCGTAGGGCGACTGCACGTCGGTGGGCACGACCCCGTAGAGGCTCGCCGAATCGACGAGCGGCTCGCGGCTCGGGAGCACCTCCCAGGCGGGGGCGGCGGGGCGCGGCAGGGTCGCCACCATGTCGCGCACGATCTGCAGGGCGTGGCGGTCGTCATCCGCGAGGTGGTCGGTCACGCCGGAGACGCGCGAGTGCAGTTCGCCGCCGCCAAGCTCCTCTGCGGAGACGATCTCGCCGATCGCGGCTTTCACGAGAGGCGGCCCGCCGAGGAAGATCGTGCCCTGGCCCCGCACGATCACGGTCTCGTCGCTCATCGCCGGCACGTAGGCGCCGCCGGCCGTGCACGAGCCCATCACGGAGGCGATCTGCGGGATGCGCGCCGCCGACATCCGCGCCTGGTTGTAGAAGATGCGGCCGAAGTGCTCCCGGTCGGGGAAGACCTCGTCCTGCATGGGCAGGAACGCGCCGCCCGAATCGACGAGGTAGATGCACGGCAGCTGGTTCTGCATCGCGATCTCCTGCGCGCGCAGGTGCTTCTTGACGGTCATCGGAAAGTAGGTGCCGCCCTTGACGGTCGCGTCGTTGGAGATCACGAGCACATGGCGACCGTGCACGAGGCCGATGCCCGCGATGAGACCGGCGCCGGGTGCCTCGCCGCCGTACAGGCCGTCGGCCGCGAGCGGGGCGATCTCGAGGAAGGGGCTGCCCTCGTCGAGCAGTTCGTCGACGCGGTCGCGCGGCAGGAGCTTGCCCCGGGCGACGTGGCGTTCGCGGGACTTCTCGGGCCCGCCCAGGGCGGCAATGCCGAGTCGCTGCCGCAGTTCGGCCACGAGCGCGCGCTGCGCGGTCTCGTTGGCCGCGAACCCGGGGCTCGCGCGGCT
>NZ_JAYSJZ010000008.1:0-20331 GCF_043726815.1 Lacisediminihabitans sp. | reverse complement strand
ACGATTATCGACGAGTACGCCACCCATCCTGGTGATACCGGTAGCCCCGAGGTGCAGGTCGCAATGCTGACCGCACGCATCAAGGATCTCACCGAGCACTTGAAAGAGCACAAGCACGACCACCACTCGCGTCGTGGCCTGCTTCTGCTCGTTGGCCAGCGCCGTCGCCTGCTGGGTTACCTGCAGGACATCGACATCTCGCGGTACCGCACGCTCATCGAGCGTCTCGGCCTGCGCCGCTAGGTTTCCGCCTGGTTGCACCGGATCGCGATCTGGCTCGAAGGCCCGCCCCCACTCGGGGCGGGCCTTTTCGCGTCTCGCGAAGGAATCAAAAGCCCCCGTCAGACGTTGAATTGGTCAGGTGATGATTGTGCGGACCGCGTGGTCGCGCCTCGAGCAGTGAAGGAGGTCCCAGTGGGAAGAGTGAATGAAGAAGTCGAAGACTCCACCGGGACGGTAGTGAAGTATCGGCGCCACGCCAACGGCAGCGGACTCGTTTCGCCCCGCGCGCGCGTGCAGCCGGGCGCTTTCGTCTCGTCCACCGCCTACGTGGAGGCAGACGCGCGTGTCGGCGACGGTTCGTCGATCGGCGCCGGAAGCTGGATAGACCAGGGAGTGACGATTGGCGAGCGGGTATTCGTCGGCCAGAACGTGCACGTCGGGCGCGACAGCATGGTGGGCAGTGGAGCCAGACTGGGTAGCCACTCCCGGATCGGCAGCAATGTGCAGATCGCCAGCGGCGCGCGCATCGAGCCGGACGCGGTCGTCGCGGATGACGCGGTGATCAGCGCCCCGGTTCGCCAGGAGCACGCCCCCGGGCAGCTTCGTCGGCGCGTGTCCGGCGGCCGATCGAGCCGCTATTCGGCGGAAGAGGCCGCCTAACCGGACGCGGGGCCACGGCCTCCCCGCTGGCGTCCCCGCATCCTCGTTCCCAGCGGTGCCCGCAGCCTTTCCCCGTTTCCCCTTCCGAAATCCATGCAATCGGTGAAGCCGGCCGGCGTGTCGTGCACCGTCGATCGGCGTGTCGCGAGAGATGCATGGATTTCGGAACAAGGCGGAACAAGGCGGAACAAGGCGGAGCAAGGCGGAGCGGCGACGGGGCCGCGGTCGGCAGTGGATAGCATCGTGACATGGCTCTCTGGAATCGCGACGAAGACACCTCCCTGCCCAAAGGCGATCGAGGGGCAGGATCGTTGAACAACTACAAGTACGACCTGATTCCCTCGAATGGCCGCGTCACTCTGCGTCTGGCGAACAGCAACCCGCACCAGGACGAGATCGCGAAGGTGTTCGAGAGCGGCGGGGAGGGCATCGAGACCGCCATCTCGCGGCGCAGCCCCGAGGATGAGCGCACCGACGCGCCCCTCGTCATCCGGCTGTTCGCCGGCGGCCGGGTCACCGGCGTCGTCGGCACGGTTCCGCGGGGTCTCGAGGCGGTCGTGGATGAGGCCCTCAGTCGCCTGGAGAAGCGCGGCGTGAAGGCACGGATTCCCGCGAAGGTCGTCAAGACCCGCGACGGACTGCGGGTGGACCTCCTGATGGGCCAGACCCGCTGATCAAACAGACCCGCTGATGGGCCAGACTCGCTGACCAAACAGACTCGCTGACCAAACAGACTCGCTGCGCGGGCAGACCGGCCCACCGAGCAGATCCGAGAGGGCATTCCCGCCGCGCCACGACGGCCAGACGGTGCGAGAATTGCCAGATGGCACGGTCTCGCCGATGGGCCGCGACGCTGGCGCTTCTCGCCAGCGCTGTACTTCTCGCTGGGTGTGCGACCGCTTCCACTCGGGAGGTCGTCTCGCCCAAGGACCGGCATCGCATCGGGTCGGAGCTCATCGCCTCGAACTGGTCGACGGTGGCCGACGAGTTCCCGGGCACCACGCAGCCCATGGTGGTGATCTCGCGGACGATCCCCGACGTGGCCTGGGCCGGGACGATCGTCTCCTGCCTTCGCGACCAGGGGTTCGACGCCATCCAACTGCGCGATGGGCTCACCTACACTGCCCCGCCCGATTTTTCCGCCGCCCGCGTGGCGGTCTCCCGTTTCGTGTGCGACACCACAAGGCCGACGGTGACCAAGGTGACGCGCTACCTCAAACGCCCGCAGATCGACGCCCTCTACCGCTACTACGTGGGGTCGGTGCGACCCTGCCTGCTGGTCGCCGGGGCGCCATCGAGTCCTCCGCCGGACTGGTTCACGTTCGTCACGAGCGTGGTGAGCAAACCGATCTGGCACCCGTTCGACCTGGCCTGGCGAACGTTGCCGGACCCCGTCGTCCGCTACCTCGAGCAGCGCTGCCCTCCCGTGCCGCCGTGGCTCGACCTCGGGCGGTGACGACGCTCCCGCTCCGCAGGCCCCATCGAGGCGGGAGCGAACCAGTGCGAGACTGGGGCATGGTCTTCGGCGGCTGGCTCCTGCGCGGTGTGGCGCTCGCGGCATCCGTGCTGCTCCTCGCCGGCTGCACGGGACGGCCGGCGACGTCCCCCCTCAGTGCGGCGCAACGGGCGAGCATTAGAACCGAGCTCCTCGACGCCAGCTGGCAGAGCGTGGCCGAGCAGTACCCGGAGGCGCTGCGGCCGAGAATTTCGATCGCCAACACCGTGCCCGACCACGACTGGCCGGCGGCCGTGATCGGCTGCCTGCGCCGGCTCGGGTTCGTCGCGGTACAGTCGGGCGGCGGCGTGGAGTACCGCAACGGCCGCGGCAAGACGCCGCTCGAGTACGCGGTGGCGCTGTACAGCTGCGAGGGGAGCCACCCGGCGGAGTCTGCCGTCGCTGCCCGCCTGCGGCCGCGGCAGTCCGCGTCGCTCTACGGGTACTACCTCAACGTGGTTCGGCCGTGCCTGCTGCTGGCCGGAGCGCCCTCCCCGGCCTCTCCCGATCGTTCGGCGGTCGAGAGCCTCGCCGGACTCGCGGGCTGGAATCCGTACCAGGTGATCTGGACGAGCGGGGTGCCGGCCCACCGACTCGACTACCTTGAGTACCGCTGCCCGCCGGTGCCGGCGTGGCTCAATTTGGGCAGCGGATGACCGCCCGGCGTCGTGCGCCCCTCGGCATGCTGATGCTGGCCGTGGCGCTGGTGTCTGCCGTGCTCGCGGGCTGCGCCCCGGTGGCCGCGCGCTCGCCGGTGAGCGCCGCCGACCTGCACCGCGTGCGTCAGACCTACATCGATGCCGCCTGGGCGGGGGTGATGCACGGATACCCGGAGGCACTGCGACCGCGGGTGCCGGTGACGAGGGTCGTGAGCGACTGGAACTGGCTGCGTTCGCGGGTGAGCTGCCTGCGCGCGGCGGGTCTGGATGCCAAGCTGTCCGGTGACGGGTCGAGTTACAGCCTCAGTTCGACGGTGGGCCAGACCACGCTCGAGGTCGCCATCACGAACTACAACTGCGCCGCGCAGTTCGCACCGGTCAGTTCCTTCAGTTCCGGCCTGCCGCAGGGTGACTACAAGTCGCTCCGCTCCTATTTTCTCGGCTTCGTGCGGCCGTGCCTGCTCTCGGCGGGGCTGCCGTCTCCCGCGCCGCCGGGGCGCGCCGCCTTCATCTCCGGCGACAGCCAGGGTCGGTTCTGGAATCCGTACGAACAGGTCTGGCTCGGCGGCCTTCCGGATGCCACGATCGACTACCTCGAGCAGCGCTGCCCGCCGGTGCCGTCGTGGCTGACCACCACGCGCTGAGGCTCAGCCGGCCCAGCGGTACTCGAGCTCCGGCCGGCCCGGGCTGCCGTATCGCGGGGAGCGGGTGACCTGGCCGGACTCGGCGAGGTGCTCGAGGTAGCGGCGAGCAGTCACCCGCGAGAGGCGGAGCGGCTCGGCGACCTCCGCCGCGGAGAGGGCCCGGTCGGCGGCCCGAACGTGTTCGAGCACCGCCTCGAGGGTCGCGGCGGCGAGGCCCTTGGGCACGGGGAGGTCGACCGGGGAGCGCAGCGAGGCGATCATCCCGTCGACGTCGGACTGGGTGGCCGAGGATGACGACGCCGCCTCCAGCCGACGCCGATAGTCGAGGTAGGTTGCGAGCTTGGCGGCGAAGGTAGCGAAGCTGAACGGCTTGATCAGGTACTGCACGATGCCGACCGAGATGGCGGTGTGCACCACCTCGATGTCACGGACCGCGGTGATCGCGATGATGTCCACGGCGACGCCTGCCGCGCGGAGCCGACGGGCGAGGTCGATTCCGCGACCGTCCGGCAGGTTCATGTCGAGCAGCACGAGATCGATCGGGGCGCCGCCGGAGGCGCCCCTGATGGCCGCGAGTGCCTCGGTGAGGGAGCCGGCGACGCCGGCCACCTCGAAGCCGTCGAGGCGGCCGAGGTAGGCCGCATGGGCCTCGGCGGTGAGGGCGTCGTCCTCGACGACGAGCGTGCGGATCACGAGCCGACCGTATCGTCGGCCGAGGCGGGCACCCGGGGAGCCGCGATGGGCCAGCGGGCACGGAATTCGGTGGTCGAGCCCGGCAGCAGCTCGATGGTGCCTCCGTGAATGTGCAGCACCTGGCGAACGACCGCGAGCCCGAATCCCCGTCCGGTGGCGCCGCCGGGCTTGGTGGAGAAGCCGGGGGAGAAGATGCGCTCGCCGAGGGCGTTCTCGACGCCGCGTCCGCTGTCGGTCACGGTGAGCTCCACGCAGCCGTGTTCGTGGTTGGTGCCGAGGGTCACCCTCACCCACGGCGGGGCTGAGCCGGCGGCGGCGGCATCCATCGCGTTGTCGACGAGGTTGCCGACCACCGAGACGAGATCCGCCGGGTCCATCGCCGAGGGGGCGAGGTTCTGCTCGACGTCGAGGCGGAGTTCGATTCCGCGCTCGCCGGCCTGGGCCGCCTTGCCCAGCAGCAGCGCGGCGAGGGCGGGCTCGTTGACCGCGCCCACCACGTCGTCGGCGAGCGACTGGCTGAGCTGCACCTGGTGGGCGATGAGGTCGATCGCATCCCCGGTGCGGCCGAGCTCGAGCAGCGAGACCACCGTGTGCAGCCGATTGGCGTACTCGTGAGTCTGCGACCGGAGCGCGTCGCTCAGCGTGCGCACCGACTCGAGCTCGCCGGACAGCCGCTGCACCTCCGTGCGGTCGCGCAGCGTCATCAGCGTGCCGACCGAGGCGCGGGTCGAGCCGCCGGGCGGTGTCGCCGACTCCTGGTTCACCACGAGCACCCGGTGGCCGGCGACGTGCGACTCCTCGACCGCCCGCCCACCGCTCGTCACCAGGGCGGCGATGGTCGGGGGCAGGTCGAGCTCCTCCGCCGTGCGGGGCTGCAGGTCGTTCGTGGCAGGCGGCAGGTCGAGCAGCTCGGCGGCCTCGTCGTTGTAGAGCACAACCCGCCCGGTGGCATCGGCGAGGATGAGTCCCTCGCGCACCGAGTGAAGCACCGACTCGTAGTAGTCGACCATGCGCGACAGCTCGGAGGGTCGCAGCGACCCGGTGACGCGGCTGAGCAGCCGCCGGGCGACGAAGGCCCCGATGCTGCCGACGATCACGAGCAGCGCGGCGGCCCCGATCACGAAGGGGATGCGCGGGCCGAGGGACGCCGCCACATTGGTGACGGTCTCTCCCGCCGCCACGATCCCGATCACCGATCCGTCGGCGATCACGGGCACCACCGAGCGCACCGACGGCCCCAGCGTGCCCGTGTAGGTCTCGGTCAGCGGCTTGCCGCGCTGGGCGAGGGAGATCGTGCCGATGAACTTCTTGCCGATCTCGGCGGGATTCGGATGGGTGAATCGCGTGCCGGTGGGGTCCATGATCGTCACGAAGTCCACGCCGGTCGATCGCATCACCCGCAGCGCGAACGGCTGCAGCTCGGCGCTCGGATCCGTGGACCCGAGGCCTGCGATCACCGCCGGGTCCGTCGCGAGGGTGTTCGCGACGGCGAGGGTCACCCGGCCGGCATTCTCGTCCGCCGAGTCGCGCAGGCTGAGCCACAGCACCAGGGTGAGGCAGCCGCTCAGCACGATCACGGCCGCGAGCTGCACGGCGAAGACCCGGCTCGCAATGCTCCACCGACTCGCCAGTCGCGCCATGCCCACCTCGCCCTGTTCGCCGGACCGTGTCGATCGATCCGTGCCGTGATCAGTATGACCACAAGTAGTACCGCGTCACCCGAGCGACAAGGCTAACGCCATCGCCACGAACCGTGGTCGGGCACAAAGACGTTCCGATTGAATAGGACAAGCACATGGCACAGAAGCTGGGCGCCCTTCGGCGCATGGATCGAAACCACTACCTCTACATCGCGGTGATCGTGGCCGTCGTGGCCGGAGCAATCGTCGGCCTCGCCGCCCCGGAGTTCGCCAAGACCCTCGACCCGATCGGCAAGGGATTCGTCGCCCTCATCAAGATGATGATCGCCCCGGTGATCTTCTGCACCATCGTGATCGGCGTCGGGTCGATCGCCAAGGCGGCCACCGTCGGCAAGATCGGCGGCCTCGCGATCGGCTACTTCACGGTGATGTCCACCTTCGCGCTCGGCATCGGGCTCGTCGTCGGCAACATCCTGCACCCCGGCACCGGGCTCAACATCGGCGCCTCGAGCTACACCGCGGTGGGGGAGGCGGTGAGCGGCACCGACTTCGTGCTCGGCATCATCCCGACCACGCTCTTCTCGTCGTTCGTCTCCGGCAGCATCCTGCAGGTGCTTCTCGTCGCCCTGCTCGTCGGCTTCGCCCTGCAGGGCCTCGGCTCCCGAGGCACCGCCGTGCTCGAGGCGGTGAAGAGCCTGCAGGCCGTGGTCTTCCGCATCCTGAGCATGGTTCTCTGGCTCGCCCCGCTCGGCGCGTTCGGCGCGATCGCCGCGGTGGTCGGCAACACCGGTGGCGGCGCGCTGTTGAGCCTCGCGACACTGCTCGTGGGCTTCTACATCACCTGCGCGGTGTTCATCATCGTGATCCTCGGCGGACTGCTGCGAATCGTGACCGGCGTCAACATCTTCTCCCTCATGAAGTACCTCGGCAAGGAGTACCTGCTCATCGTCGGCACCTCGTCGTCCGAGGCCGCGCTGCCGAGGCTCATCGCCAAGATGGAGCACCTCGGCGTCTCGAAGTCGGTCGTGGGCATCACCGTGCCCACCGGCTACTCGTTCAACCTCGACGGCACCGCGATCTACCTCACGATGGCGTCGCTCTTCATCGCCAACGCGATGGGCAAGCCGCTGGAGATCGGGGCGCAGATCGGCCTTCTCGCGTTCATGATCATCGCCTCCAAGGGCGCGGCGGGAGTCACCGGGGCGGGACTCGCCACGCTCGCCGGCGGCCTGCAGACCTACCGACCGGACCTGGTCAACGGGGTCGGCGTGATCGTGGGCATCGACCGCTTCATGTCCGAGGCGCGGGCCGTGACCAACTTCACCGGAAACGCCGTGGCGACGGTGCTGATCGGCCGCTGGACCCGTCAGATCGACGCGGAGCAGGTGCGCCTCGTGCTCACCGGCTCGCGACCGTTCGACGAGGCGTCGATGGCGGGCGGGCACGAGCCGGCCTCGACGACCGACGAACTCGCGGCGATCGTGGACGCGAGCGCCGCACCCGTCGCCGACCGGACCGGTCGATGATCGGATCGCTCGACGGCCGGGCGGGCACCACCGACAGGGTGGTGCCCGCGCGGCTCGCGCGGTCCTGGCAGCTCGTCTCGGCCCTGCGCCTGGACGAGGCGCGTGGAACGCTCGCCGACTCGATCGTCATCGATCTCGAGGATGCGGTGCCGACGGCGCAGAAGTCGGCCGCTCGGGAGGCGGCCGCCGGCTGGCTCTCCGCCGGGTCGGGCTGGGTGCGCGTGAACGACGCCACCTCGGCCGAATGGCCGGTGGACCTCGAGGCCGTCGGCGGGCTCGCCGGGCTCCGCGGGGTCATGCTCGCCAAGGTGGAGACGGCCGAGCAGATCGAGGCGACTCGCGCCGGGCTGCCGGCCGGCACGCGCATCGTCGCCCTGATCGAGAGCGCGAGGGGCCTCGAGGCGGCGGCGGACATCGCCCGGTCGGCCGGCACCTTCCGGCTCGCGTTCGGCTCGGGAGACTTCCGCCGGGACACCGGCGTGGGGGACGACCCCCTCGCGCTGGCCTACGCCCGGTCGCGGCTCGTCGTGGCGAGCGCCGCGGCCGGCATTCCGGGAGCGATCGACGGTCCGACCATCACCGAATCGGCCGACGCCCTCACCACGGCGGCCCGGCACTCCCGAACCATGGGGCTCACCGGCAAGCTGACCCTGCGCGGAGACCATGCGGCGCTGATCAACGACGCGCTGAGTCCATCGGCGGACGAGCGCGAGTGGGCGGCCGGGCTGCTGGAGGGCGCGTCGAGCGGTGACGCCAGGGACGGCAGCTACCTGCCCATGCTCGCGCGCGCACGATCGATCGTCGCGCTGGCCTCGGCGTTCGGCCCTCTCGCGTCCTAGACTCGGCGTCTACGGCGCGGAATCGGCGTCCACGGCGCGGTCCGCGCGGCCGACGGGCGGGCGGGAATAACTTTCCCGTGTGCCCCGTTGAGTAGGCTATTCATGCAAATGCATGGAAAGCGGATGAGCTCCGCGCGCGAGAACAGGACTGGACAGCAGCATGCAATTCGGAATCTTCACCGTCGGAGACCTCACGACGGATCCCACCAACGGTTCGACTCCCTCCGAGCACGAGCGCATCAAGGACATCCTGACCATCGCCCAGAAGGTGGAAGAGGTGGGCCTGGACGTCTTCGCGCTCGGTGAGCACCACAACCCGCCGTTCGTGCCGTCGAGCCCGACCACGATGCTCGGCTACATCGCGGCCAGGACCGACCGCATCATCCTCTCCACTGCCACGACTCTCATCACCACCAACGACCCGGTGAAGATCGCCGAGGACTACGCGATGCTGCAGAACATCGCCGACGGCCGCGTCGACCTGATGATGGGGCGCGGCAACACCGGCCCGGTCTACCCGTGGTTCGGCAAGGACATCCGCGAGGGCATCCCGCTCGCCATCGAGAACTACGCGCTGCTGCACCGCCTGTGGCGTGAGGACTACGTCGACTGGCAGGGCAAGTTCCGCACGCCCCTCCAGGGCTTCCAGTCGACCCCGCGCCCGCTCGACGGCGTGCCGCCCTTCGTCTGGCACGGCTCCATCCGCAGCCCGGAGATTGCCGAGCAGGCCGCGTACTACGGAGACGGCTTCTTCGCGAACAACATCTTCTGGCCGAAGGAGCACTACATGCGCCTCATCGGCTACTACCGTGAGCGCTTCGAGCACTACGGGCACGGCACGGCAAGCCAGGCGATCGTCGGCCTCGGCGGCCAGGCGTTCATGCGCAAGAACTCGCAGGATGCCGTCCACGAGTTCCGGCCGTACTTCGACGAGGCGCCCGTCTACGGGCACGGCCCGTCGCTCGAGGAGTTCACCGAGCAGACGCCGCTCACCGTGGGGAGCCCGCAGCAGGTGATCGACCGGTATGCCGGAATGCGCGAGCACTTCGGCGACTACCAGCGCCAGCTGTTCCTCATGGACCATGCGGGACTCCCGCTCAAGACGGTGCTCGAGCAGCTCGACATCCTCGGCGGCGAGGTCGTTCCGGCCCTGCGCAAGGAGTTCGCCGTGAACCGCCCCGCGAACGTGCCGGATGGCCCGACGCACGCGGCGCTCGTCGCCGCCCGCGACGCCGCGGCCTCGTCGTCCGCGTCGTCCGCTTCCGCGTCATCCGCTTCCGCCGCGTCCGCTTCCGCGTCGTCCGCTTCCGCGTCGTCCGCTTCCGCCGCGTCCGCTTCCGCGTCGTCCGCTTCTCCGGAGGTTTCGGCGATTTCCTCGAGCGAGGTGCTGTCATGACCGCGTTTGAGGGCGGGAACTCCGGAGAAACGCAGGTCACGCGCCGCATCGCGGTGATCTCGGCCGGGCTGAGCCAGCCGTCGTCGACCCGGCTGCTCGCCGACCGCATCGCCCAGGCGACGGTTCGGCGGCTCGCCGAGCAGGGCGTGGATGCCACGGTGGACGTCGTCGAGCTCCGGGACACGGCCCAGGATGTGACGAACAACATGCTCACGGGCTTCGCCAACCAGAAGCTCGAGGCGGTCATCGAGTCGGTGACGAGCGCCGACGGCCTGATCGCGGTCACGCCGATCTTCACCACCAGCTACAGCGGGCTGTTCAAGTCGTTCATCGACGTGCTCGACCCGCAGGCCCTGGCCGACATGCCGGTGCTCATCGCCGCCACCGGGGGCAGCGAGCGCCACTCGCTCGCCCTCGACTACGCGATCCGGCCGCTGTTCAGCTACCTGCATGCGTCCACGGTCCCGACCGCCGTGTACGCGGCGTCGAGCGATTGGGGCAACGGGGCGGATGCCGCCACCAGTTCCCTTCCCGAGCGCATCGAGCGGGCGGCCGGCGAGCTGGCAGCTCAGGTGCGGGACTCCGACCGGTCGATCCGGGTGCAGGATCCGTTCGCACTGCCCGCCGGGTTCAGCCCGATCGGGGCGTACGGGGCGCAGTAGCGGATCGCGGGGTCAGCGCCAGCGGCTGCCGTCCACCTGGACGGCGACCACGTACAGGTGCTGGCCCAGCTCGATCTTCTCGACCTCGTACACCCGGAGCGGAACGCGAACTCCCGCGTCGGCCGATCCGCCGACGCCGATTCCGAAGGTGAGCGTGCCCTCGAAGTCGCCCGCCGGTGCCCAGCGCGAGATGGCCTTGTGGCCGATGGCCGTCGGCGGCTTGCTGACGACCGTCGACTGGCCGTTCTCGTCGTGGGCCTGGGCGTCACGGAAGACCACCCGCAGGATGGACCCCGCCCCGGGAAGGGGAACCGGATTGCCGCTGCCGTCCATGGAGAGCTGGCTCACGTAGTCGATCGTGTAGCTGGGGAATCCGCCCTTGAAGCGGAAGCTCAGCTGGTCGTAGGGCGGCGCGTCATTCGGATGGGTGCCCTCGCCGATCGCGTACAGGTACGGAACGGGCGGGAGGGGTGGTGAGGCGATGGGCGGCGTCACCGGATGACTCGCCGAACAGACGGCGCTCGGCGACGGCACTCGCCAGTCGCAGCCGATCCTCGACGCGATGACGTGGTCCCCGGCCTGGGGCTGCGCCGTCTCGTCGCTGTCCGGCGCTGACGAGTTGGACGGGGCAGGGCTCGAGGGCCCGGTGGTCGACGCCTGAGACTGGCTGCCGCTCGGCGTGGGAGCCGGCTGCACGCAGCCGGCGAGAAGCACAAGCAGCGGCGCGAGCAAGGCGACGGCGGTGCGACCGCGACGATTCATCTCGAGTCCCTCTCCCTCGCGGGCGTGTATGGCGAGGCTAGATCTCCGCGTGACACGGCCGTGTGCCGAAGGTCCCGCGGAGGCTCGGGGCCGCCTTCGCCTCGCGGTGCTCCGGTGGCAGAATTAACGCGTGGCCACGACGTGGAGGTGCCTGCTCGCATTCGTCGTCACCGTTCTGCTTGCCGTGCTCTCCGGGTGCGCGAGCCCGGTGACGCCTCCCACCCCGCTGAGCTACCGGCAGCGGATGATCGAGATTGAGGGGCTCTTCGACCAGAACTGGGCGATAGTCTCCCGCCTGCACCCGGACGCTGTGCGGCCGATGGTGAACATCGTGCACATCGCGAGCGGGGACACCTGGGTACGCCTCATGACCGACTGCCTCCACGATCGGGGCGTGCGAAACGTGGCCGTGTTGCCGAGCGGTACCATCGCGGTGGAGGCCGAAGTGCAGGACCGCGCCGCCATCGACGTGGCGGAGTACGCGTGCGACGTCGAATACCCGCGCAAGGCGGTCTTCAACTCCCACCTCAGCGCCTCGCAACTCGGCGCGCTGTACGACTACTACGTGGGATTCCTGCAGCCGTGCCTGATGGGATTCGGCCTGGCCGTTCCCCAGACACCGGCCCGAGACGCCTTCATTTCGGGCTATTACCGGGGCAACCACTGGAGCCCGTACAACGGCGCCACCTACCGGGTGGGACGAAGCGGCACGAGTCCCGTGGTCGAACGGTGCCCGGCGCTGCCGGCCTGGATCGAGGAGTGACCGGCACCGTTCAGAATGGCCGGGCATGATGGCGGGATGTTCCGCCGCCATCCGCTGCTCACCCTGGTGACGCTCGCCTACCTCGCGTTCGTGGGTTGGGTGACGCTTGGCCCCCAGCCGATCGGTTCCAGCAACGACGCCTGGCTGTGGCGGCTGCTGCGGTTCTTCTCCGGCCACGAGCTCACGAGCTGGCTCACATACTCTCGGGTGGAGTTCCTCGCGAACGTGGCCATGTTCATCCCGATCGGGGTCTTCTTCCTGCTGCTCTTCGGCAGGCGCCTCTGGTTTCTCGGCGTGGGCGCCGGAGTGGTTCTCACCCTCGCGATCGAGTGCGCGCAACTGTTCATCCCCGGCCGGGTGTCCGACCTGCGCGACATCGCGGCCAACTCGCTCGGCGCGCTCGTTGGCGTGCTGGCGGCGCTCGTGATCACCGCTCCCGCCGCCCGGAGCCTCCGCCGGCAGCGGGCCTGAGGGCACCGAGGGCCTTCAGCCGCGGTTGCGCACCAGGGCGAGGGCGGCGCTCTCGAACCAGGCTCCGGCCGCCGGTCCGCCGTTGCAGGAGCCGTCGCTCGCGCCGGGATGCTTGACCCAGAGCACCGCGTCGAGCTTTCCGGTGCCGGAGACGACGCCCGGGTTTCGGCCGAGGGCGGCCCCCGGCGGGTTGCACCAGGTGCCGGTCCAGCCCGCGCCGTTGCGCGAACCGTCGATCACGAAGTGCTTCCAGCCGACGCGGGACGAGACGCGGCCGGCGTAGTCGCGTTCGGCCTGCTCCGGATTGAAGTTCGAGACGTTGGTGTAGAACCCGTGGGCTCGCGCGATACCGGCCTGGGTGAGCCAGCCCGCCTGCACCGTGGGGGAGAGCCAGCGCGAGTTTCCCCCGTCGAGATAGGTGGTGAGCCCAGCACCGTTGAGGATGTCGACGGCCTGGCCGATGAGCGGCAGCCGCCTCGCCGCCTCCCCCGCGCACTTGGTACTCGAGAGCATCGAGAGCGAGTCCGGCTCGATCAGAACGACGGCCTTCGTTCCGGCAAGAGAGCCGGCGATGGTGCGATTCCAGTCCAGGTACTGGCTCGCATCGAAGCCGCCGGCCGAGTAGCCGCCGCAGTCCCGATTGGGGATGGCGTAGGTGACGAAGACGAGCGTCGTGCCCTGCTCCTTGGCGGCGGCGACATGACGGGCGATGACCCGCGTGAGCAGGTCGTCGCTGAACCAGTCGCCGAGCCAGACCGCGGTGGGTTGGGAGGCGATGACGTGCACCAGGTCGGCGGACACGGTGTCGCCGGAGGCACGCAGCGCGTCTTCCTCGATCGAGGCCGGGGACTTCGCATCGAGGTAGAGGCCTCCCGGGAAGACCGCCGCGCCCGAGGAGTCATCCGCCGACGCGGCGAGCGGGCTGCCGCAGGCGGTCCCGATGAGTACCGCCGCGATTGCCAGCGCCACGATCGTGTTTCTCCAGTGCACGGTTCCCCCGATGAGTCGTCAAGACGGTGATATCGGGTGTGCGTCAGCTAAGCACGACGTTCGCACCGCGTCTCGCCCCCTTTCGGGCGGCATCTGGGGCGCGGAGGGGCCGATCAGCCGTTGCGAACGAGATCGAGGGCGTACTGCTCCCACCACTCGCCGGCGGCCGGGCCGCCGTGGCAGGTTCCATCGCTCACGCCCGGGTGCTTGACCCACAGCTCCGCGTCGAGGCGGCCGTCGTCGGGGGTGGCACGCGGGTTCGGGCCGAGACCGGCGCCCTCGGGGTTGCACCAGTCGCCCTTCCAGCCCTTGCCGCTGCGGGACACGTCGACCACGTAGTGCTTGTCTCCGACCAGTCCGGAGAGCTTGCCCGCGTAGTCGCGCTCCTGCTGGAGGGTGTTGAAGTTGGAGACGTCGGTGAAGAATCCGTGCGCGTGATCGATCCCGGCCTCTTTGAGCACCCTCGACTGCGTGCGGGGGGAGTGCCAGCGCGAGTTCCCGCCGTCGAGGTAGGTGGTGAGTCCGGCGCCCGCGAGGATGTCGACGGCCTCGTTGATCAGCGGTATCCGCTTGATCGCCTCGGTTCCGCACTTCGCGCTCGAGAGCATGGACAGCGAATCGGGCTCCACAAGCACGACGGACTTCGTGCCGGCCAGGGCGGAGGCGATCGTGCGATTCCAGTCCAGGTAGCTGTTGTAGCCGAGGCCGCCCTTCGAATACCCGCCGCAGTCCCGGTTGGGGATGGCGTAGGTGACGAAGACAAGGGTGGTGCCCTCCGCCTTCGCCGCGGCGACGTGCTGGGCGAGAAGTTTGGTGAGGGCTGGGCCGGTTGTCCACTCGCCGAGCCAGATCGCCGTCGGCTGGGAGGAGATGCGGCTCACGAGCGCCGCCTTGCTCTTCTGGCCCTCCTGCAGGAGCCGGGCGGCGGCGTCGTCCGCGTTCGTGCCGGCCTCGACGTAGAGTCCGCCGGGGAACACGTCCGAGCCGGCGGACGGCGTCGGACTAGCGGGGGCGGGTGCGCTCGGCGTCGGCGTGGGACTCGCTTTGTGTGCCGCCGGAGCCCTCGCCGGCGAGGCGTGGGTGATCACCGCAAGCGCGATCGCGACGAGCACGAGGGCGCAGGCGATCCCCAGCAGCATCGATCTCGTACCGTACTGCTTCACTGTCCCCACCCTCACCTGTCAGCCATGCTTCCCAGACGGCTTTGTGTGACCAGCCCATTCAGCCTAGGCAGAACGCGGGTGAATTGGCGAACCCTGGCGGCAATCGGGCGCAGACTCCCATGCTCAGCGGACCGCATCCGCTCCCCGCGCGCCCGCCCTGCGCCGCTCGCCGCGTCCCCCACACGCGTTTCTCCGGAGGTTCCTGCGCCGTGGACCCCAATCGGGCCGAATCGGCCACTCTGGGGGTGGATTCTCGCGAAACCTCCGGAGAAACGCGTGTCAGGAGGCAGGAGGCGACGGATGGCGGTGAGCCGGCTCAGCGGGGGAGGTGGCCGGCCACGCGATCGAGGAAGAAGTCCGGGTCGAAGTCGGGGAAGATGGCGGCCTGCAGGATGAAGCCCTGGCTCGCGGCGAGAAACAGGGGCGTCTGCTCGCGGGCGATCGTGTCTGCGGCCGCCGGGTCGAGTCCGTGTTCCCGCTGCTGCCAGAGCGAGATGTATGCACCGTAGGCCGAGACGAGCCGGTCGAAGACGCCGGACGCGAGGGCGCGCAGCTGCGGATCCGTGACCGCCTCGCCCCAGAGTTGCACGAGAATCGCCGGGGAACCCACCTCGCCCAGCATGCCCCTCATCAGCACTCCCACCAGCTCGCTCGGCGGCGGCATGGGGGTGGATTCCGCGAGCCTCGAGATGTCCTGCACGCGCCCGCCGATCACCCGGGTGGCCACATCGAGCACGATGTCCGACTTGCTCGAGAAGGTGCCGTAGATCGCGCCGGCCGACATCCCGGACTCGGAGATGATGTCGGCCATGGATGTCGCCTGGAATCCCCGGCGGCTGAAGGCCCGAAGCGCGGCCGCGGCGATCTCGGCGCGCTTGGCAGTGCGATACTCCTCGGTCACTTTGGGCATGCCTCAGCATAAAAAAGAATGTTCGTTCTTGACAAGCGGACACGCCGCTGTAAATATCAAAGAACGAACATTCGTTTTTAGGAGGGCCCGTTCATGAACGCCGACGAATCCACCATCCAGAGGTCTCCGCACACGCCCTGGCCGCGCCTCCTGGCCATCGGCGTGGCGCTCGCCGCCGGGCTCAGTGTGCTCCTTGTCGCCTTCCTCTGGCCGAACGTCACCGCGTCCGTGAAGGGGCTGCCGATCGCCCTCGTCGGCCCGTCGGAGCAGACGAGCCGGCTGGAGAAGGCCTTCGAGGCGAAGTCGCCCGGCACCTTCCACTTCACTGCGGTGACCGATCGTTCCGCCGCGGTCGACCGGATCGAGACCCGCAAGGCGCACGGCGCGATCGTGATCGGGCAGAAGCCGGAGGTGCTCACCGCGTCCGCGGCCAGCCCCGTCGTGGCCCAGCTGCTCACCGGGCTGGCTCCAGCTCTGCAGGCGCAGCTCAACGCCGCGGCCGCCGCCCAGGGCATCGCCCTTCCCATCACGGTCGCCGTGACGGATGTCGTGCCCCTCGCCTCGACCGACGCCCGCGGGGCCGCCATGGCGACGTCGTCGTTTCCCCTGGTGCTCGGCGGGATGATCGGGGGCATCGCGATCTCGCTGCTCGTCGTGGGGGTCTGGCGGCGCATCACGGCGCTCCTGGTCTACTCCGCGGTCGGCGCGCTCGGCATCACCGGAATCCTCCAGGGCTGGTTCGGCGCCCTGCAGGGAGACTTCCTGGTCAATGCGGGCGCCGTGGCGCTCGCGCTCCTTGCGATCGGGGGAGTGATCGTCGGATTCGCGGCCCTCGTGGGGCCGTCCGGGGTCGCGATCGGCCCGGTGCTGTTCCTGCTGGTGGCCAATCCGATCTCCTCGGCCGCCCAGCCCCTCGAGTTCCTCGCCGCGCCGTGGGGTGTCGTCGGCCAATGGTTTCCGCCGGGGGCCGCGGCCACGCTCATCCGGGACGTCTCATACTTCCCGGCCGCTGACGTCACCTTCCCCTGGCTAGTGCTTGCGGGCTGGGCGGCTCTCGGCCTGGTGCTCGCCGCCGTCGGCCACTTCCGCGATCGCGGGGCGGCGCTCGAGTCGGCCGTGGAGGAGGCTCCCGCCCCGGTGGAAGAACCGGTGCCCGCGTAGCCGAGGCTGGACCTTTAGTTGCTGGCGGTGCCGCCCGCTTCGTTCGGGCCGTGTTCTGCAGGACGGCTGGGCGTTCGCGGGTGCCTACGCCGCAGACTCCAGTTGTGCAGGACAGTTTGTGCGGGACAGTTTGTGCAGGACAGTTTGTGCGGGACACGGCAGGGGTGTGACGACCCGAACGGCACCAGTCTGCAGGACGCTCTCGTCGGATCTGCACCTCTCGTTCTCGCTATCCGCCGGAGCCGTCCTGCACAACCCGTCCTGCACAACTGGAGTCTGCGGGGCGGGCACCCGTCGAGGCCCGAGCCGTCCTGCACACACGTGCCAAGGGCAGGGGAGCGCCGCACAGTCGCCGGGCCCGCGGGCCGGGGCCGCCGCCGGCGAGCCGACGGCGACGCGCCCGCAGGGCGGGAAGCTAGGCCCGGAGAAGGCGGCCTGATAGCATGGACGAGGTTGTCTGGTGTGTCGTTCCCTCTCAGGGACGGGCATCGGCAGCCACGGAGCAGGCCGGCAAGAAGCTGGTCAGTAGTGGTGACGTTCTGAACTCGCCGTCCGAGTCTCGTTGGTCGAGGTCGGGTTCAGCGCCTTTCTACTGTTGACCAGAGCTGTGTTCGCGAGTGAAGACTCCGGACACGCCGCCAAAGCGACACCGGGCGCCCATCGATCGATGATGTGGCCCGAGCGCCCCTTTCTGCTTAACTCCTGCTCCTTGACGAGTCGCCTCCCATACGGGGAGACGACGTAAAACAAAGGAGAAACCCCCCAATGGAGGGTCCAGAAATCAAATTCGCCGAAGCCGTTCTCGATAACGGCAAGTTCGGCACGCGCACCGTGCGCTTCGAAACCGGTCGTCTCGCCCAGCAGGCCCAGGGAGCAGTCGCTGCCTACCTCGACGAAGAGACCATGATCCTCAGCGCCACAAGCGCTGGCAAGCACCCCCGCGAGGGCTTCGACTTCTTCCCCCTGACGGTGGATGTCGAAGAGCGCAGCTACGCCGCCGGCAAGATCCCCGGCTCGTTCTTCCGCCGAGAGGGACGCCCCTCCACCGAGGCCATCCTGGTCTGCCGCCTGATCGACCGCCCGCTGCGTCCGACCTTCGTCGAAGGCCTGCGCAACGAGGTGCAGATCGTGATCACCGTCCTGGCCATCGCGCCGGACGAGTTCTACGACGCGCTCGCCATCAACGCGGCCTCGCTGAGCACGCAGATCTCCGGTCTGCCGTTCTACGGGCCCATCGGCGGCATCCGCCTCGCCCTCATCCCCGGTTCGAATGGGGCAGACCAGTGGGTCGCCTTCCCGAAGTACAGCCAGCTCGAAGAGGCCGTGTTCGACCTCACCGTCGCCGGCCGCCTCACCACCAACGACAACGGTGAAGAGGATGTCGCGATCATGATGGTCGAGGCCGAGGCCACCGAAGGCAGCTGGGACCTCATCAAGGCCGGCGCCACCAAGCCGGACGAGACCGTCGTCGCCCAGGGCCTCGAGGCGGCTAAGCCGTTCCTCAAGCAGCTCATCAAGGCCCAGCTCGAGGTCGCGGCCCAGGCCGCCAAGCCGATCCAGGACTTCCCGCTGTTCCCGCCGTACGCGCAGGCCACCTACGACTCCGTCGCCGGTCTCGCGTACGACGAGCTCAAGGGCGTGTACCAGATCGCCGACAAGGTCGAGCGCCAGAACGCCGACGACGCCCTCAAGGATCGCGTCAAGGGACACATCGCCTCCGAGGTCGAGGCGGACCGCCTGCCGGCATCCGCTCTCTCCGAGGTCTCCGCGGCCTACAAGTCGGTCAGCAAGAAGGTCATGCGCACGCGCGTGCTCACCGAGGGCATCCGCATCGACGGCCGCGGGCTGAGCGACATCCGCGCGCTCGACGCCGAGGTGCAGGTCATTCCTCGCGTTCACGGTTCGGCGATCTTCCAGCGCGGCGAGACCCAGATCCTGGGCGTCACCACGCTGAACATGCTGAAGATGGAGCAGCAGATCGACTCCCTCGCTCCGGTGAAGAAGAAGCGCTACCTGCACCACTACAACTTCCCGCCGTACTCGACCGGTGAGACCGGACGCGTCGGTTCGCCGAAGCGTCGCGAGATCGGGCACGGCTTCCTCGCCGAGCGCGCCCTCGTGCCGGTTCTGCCGCCGCGCGAGGAGTTCCCGTACGCGATCCGCCAGGTGTCCGAGGCTCTCGGCTCCAACGGTTCGACGTCGATGGGTTCCGTCTGCGCCTCCACCCTCTCGCTGCTCAACGCCGGTGTGCCGCTGCGCGCTCCGGTCGCGGGCATCGCGATGGGGCTCATCTCCGACGAGGTCGACGGAGTGACGCGCTACGCGGCCCTCACCGACATCCTCGGCGCGGAAGACGCCCTCGGCGACATGGACTTCAAGGTCGCCGGCACGTCGGAGTTCGTCACGGCCATCCAGCTCGACACGAAGCTCGCCGGCCTGCCGTCGTCCGTTCTCGATGGCGCGCTCAAGCAGGCGAAGGAGGCTCGCACCGCGATCCTCGCCGTGCTGAATGCCGCGATCGACTCCCCGGACGAGATGGCACCGACCGCGCCCCGCGTGATCTCGGTGCAGATCCCGATCGACAAGATCGGCGAGCTGATCGGCCCGAAGGGCAAGACGATCAACCAGATCCAGGACGACACCGGAGCGGACATCTCGATCGAGGATGACGGCACCGTGTACATCGGCGCCGTCGACGGCCCCTCGGCCGAAGCGGCTCGCGCGGCGGTCAACGCCATCGCGAACCCGCTGAACCCCGAGGTCGGCGAGCGGTTCCTCGGAACCGTCGTGAAGATCGCGACCTTCGGTGCGTTCGTCTCGCTCACCCCCGGCAAGGACGGACTGCTGCACATCAGCGAGGTCCGCAAGCTGGCCGGTGGAAAGCGCGTCGAGAACGTCGAGGACGTGCTCGCGGTCGGCCAGAAGATCCAGGTCGAGATCACCAAGATCGATGACCGCGGAAAGCTCTCGCTCGCCCCGGTCGAGGCCGAGGACGCCGATGCCGCCGACACCCAGGGCAGTGAGGCCGGTGCCGAGAACGTCGACACCTCGTCCGAGGGCGGCTCGACCGAGGTCTAGCCCCCGCTGCTCGAAGACAAAGCCCGCCTCCACAATCGTGGAGGCGGGCTTTTCGTGCGGTGCACAACTCCTGCAGAATCGGCCAGCCCTGCTCAATGCTGCCGAACGTTAGTCGGATTTGCGCCGAGCCGAGTCACAGTGCAGGAGTTATGCGGCACACGACCCTGTCGGATGGGACAGCGCCGAGCGGGACCACTATTCTGCCGGCGTCTCCGCCGTTCCCATGAGCTGCGCTCGGCCGATGATGTGTCCGCGCAGCATGAAACCGAGCACGGCGGGGCTCGCACCGGCGGGGACGTCGAGACTCTCCACATCCAGGGCGCTCACGGTGAAGAAGTACCGGTGCGGTCCGTGGCCGGGCGGGGGAGCCGCGCCGGTGAACTCTTCTCCGCCGAGCTCGTTCGCCATGGTCACGGCCTCGGGGGGCAGAGCCTCGCCGGCCGCGAGTCCGGTGGTCGTTGCCGGGATGTCGCGCACGGCCCAGTGCCAGAACCCGCTTCCGGTCGGTGCGTCGGGGTCGTACACGGTGAGGGTGAAGCTCTTCGTGCCCTCCGGGGCGTCGCTCCACCGAAGACCCGGGGCGCGGTTGCCGCCATC
>NZ_JAYSJZ010000007.1:0-7462 GCF_043726815.1 Lacisediminihabitans sp. | reverse complement strand
CCCCCGTCACGTCGGCCGAACGGCTCAGGACGGGCGGGTCTCCGGGGACACCGTGCGCGACGGGTCGCGCTCGGCGAGATGACCGATCACCGACTCGATGCGGCCGAGGGCGTCCGGGGAGAGCCTGACGCCGGCCGCCTTGACGTTGGACACGACCTGCTGCGGCTTCGACGCGCCGATGATGGCCGAGGCCACATTCGGATTCTGCAGCACCCAGGCGATGGCCAGCTGGGCGAGGTCGAGGCCGGCCTCCTCGGCCACCGGGCGGAGTTCCTGCACGGCGGTGAGCACGTCATCCGCCAGGAAGCGCTTGATCATGTCAGCGCCGCCCTTCTTGTCCGTGGCGCGGGTCCCCTTCGGCAGCGGCGCTCCCGGCAGGTACTTGCCGGTGAGGGCGCCCTGGGCCACCGGCGACCACACGATCTGGGAGATGCCGAGTTCCTGAGACGCCGGCACGACATCCGCCTCGATCACACGCCAGAGCATGGAGTACTGCGGCTGGTTGGAGATGAGCTGGATGCCGAGGTCCCGCGCGAGGGCGTGGCCGGCTCGCAGCTGGTGCGCGTTCCACTCCGAGACCCCGATGTAGAGGGCCTTGCCCTGCCGCACGACGTCGGCGAAGGCCTGCATGGTCTCTTCGAGCGGGGTCTCCACGTCGTAGCGGTGGGCCTGGTAGAGATCGACATAGTCCGTCTTGAGCCGCTGCAGCGAGCCGTCGATCGACTCGAGGATGTGCTTGCGCGAGAGTCCGCTGTCGTTCGGCCCCTTGGGGCCGGTGGGCCAGTACACCTTGGTGAAGATCTCGAGCGACTCGCGCCGTTCACCCTTGAGGGCCTTGCCGAGCACCTTCTCGGCGCCGGTGTTGGCATAGGCGTCCGCCGTGTCGAAGCTCGTGATGCCCACCTCGAGGGCCGCCTTCACGCACTCGATCGCCGTGTCGTTCTCTACCTGTGATCCGTGGGTGAGCCAGTTGCCGTAGGTGAGCGTCGAGACCTTGAGGCCGCTGTTGCCGAGATATCTGAAATCCATGCCCCAACGTTACGCCGAACGGCCCGACCACCGGGTGTGGTCCCGGGTAGCATTCGGTGAATGGTCCGTTACGTGGCACTCCTCCGCGGCATCAACGTGGGCACGGCGAAGGCGATCTCCATGGCCGATCTCGCCGAGGTGTTCGCCGGTCTCGGCTTCTCCGCCGTGAGGACCGTGCTGCGCAGCGGTAACGTCGCCTTCTCCTCCGCAGACCCGCTGGCGGTGGACGCGGCGCGATCCATCGAGGCCGCGGTTCACTCCTCCACCGGAGTGCAGTCGAGCGTTCTGCTCCTCGCCGGCGCCGACCTCGCCGAGATCGTGGCGGCCAACCCGCTGCTCGGCGTCGCGACCGATGGATCGAAGTCGTTCGTGACGTTCGCGAGCTCGATGCCCGATCGGCTCGAGGTGCCGCAGGCGGCCGCCATCGCCCCGGAACTACTGGCGGTGGGGGAGAGGGCGATCTACCAGTGGATGCCGAACGGGAGTCAGCAGACCCGGGTGCCCAGGTCGTTCTGGAAGCAGTTCGATGGCACGGTGACCGCCCGAAACTGGAATACCGTCACCAGGCTGCTGGACCTGGTCGGCGAGTGACCAGAGAGTAGTCTCTTCCGGGTCGATGTGAAGAAGCCTCTCCTCCTTCACAGGGTTTACGGAGGTTCGTCCCTGAGGCTGGAGCAACAAGGCCGGCACGAACGAGCCCCGTCTGGTGCGATTATTCCGCCAGCGATGGGACCCCGTCGGTCAGGTTCCCGCCCGAATCGGGAAGCCTCCATCTGCGCTCGAAGTCGTGCGTTTGCCCGAGTGTGCGCCCGCTTCCCGCGTGCCGCAGCGATCCGGAAGAACCCCGCTTGCCCAAACATTCCTCCCGTGTATCCGCGCGTGCCCCGCACCCGATAACGGAGCCGATCGCCGCCCGCGTTCGCCCGTATGTGACCGAACCCGTGGCACCGGCGACGCCGTCGCTGCCCGCCCTCAACGGGCGATCGGTGCGCAACCTCCGCCACGTGCGCACGGTTCGGCTGCTCCGTCGAAACGTGGCGGTACTCGCCGCCGCATTCGGCGCGCTGCTCGTGGGCGCCGTGGCCGTGCCCGCCTACGCGCAGGCGACCGCGCCGCCGGTCTATGTGGCCCCCGTGCTGCAGCAGTTCGCGGCATCCGAGTCGCTGCCCTCGCCCGTCGTCGAGCGGACCGACAGCTATTCGGTGACCGTTCCGCCGAAGCTTCAGTGGCCGGTGGGTGCAGGAACCCCGATCAGCGACGGCTTCGGTCCCCGCGTCTCGCCGTGCTCGGGATGTTCGAGCCTGCACGAGGGAGTGGACTTCGATCCGGGATACGGCGCCACCGTGCACGCGATCGCCGCCGGTGTGGTCGTGGAGACCAACAGCCCCGGGTACGCCGCCCTCGGGGTGCACGTCGCGATCGAGCACGTGATCGACGGGCAGACCATCGTGAGCGCCTACGGCCACATGCAGACCGGCTCGATGCACCTCAAGGTCGGTGACATCGTGCTCGTCGGCCAGCCCCTCGGACTCGTGGGCAGCACCGGCGCGAGCACCGGTGCGCACCTGCACTTCGAGATCCGCCAGGGCGGAACGACGCCCGTCGACCCGATCGCCTGGATGCGGGCGCACCTGGGCTGATCGCTCGAGCGGCTCGGTCAGAACTTTCGGGTGAACGGGTCCGGCTTGCGCATCCGGGCGAGCAGGATCAGCGGGATCACGACGTATGGCAGGTTGAAGGCGAGGAACTTCACCGGATTGTGGGTCTGGTACTGCGGCTCCCCGAAGAACTCGACGCCGAACACGATGACGCCGGTGAGCACCGAGATCATGGTCGCGTAGATCACCGCGGGCAGCTGGATCCAGTTTCGGCCGCGCAGGAGGGCGTAGGCGAGCACGAGGTAGAAGGGGCCGTAGACGAAGGCCGACAGCCCGGTGACGAGTCTCATCCACACCGGGGGATTCATGAAGAGCGGATCGGCGTCGTGGGCGTACCAGTAGTTGCCCTGCACCAGCGGGTTTCCCGAGGTGGGGGAGAACTCGACGCTCACCGTGGGCAGGAGGTCGCTGATCACCGAGGTGACGGCGAACGCGACGAAGATCACGACGAAGAAGATGTCCACCGGGCGTTGACGGAGCGGGAGATTGGGCACAGGCCCATAGTGGCCCAGCCGGGCGGCCGGGCATAGGGCCGGGGGTGTTGATTCGGCTCCCAGCATCGCAAGGTAGCGTCCTCTCGTGAACACGTTTGCCGCCGTGTGGCGGTCCCGGGTGCTGTCGGCATTCACCGGCGATCGTCAGGGGCGCCCGGACTGGGTCGAGCAGATCGAGTTGGGCGACGACGCCGGCTTCTTCGGGGTCGGATCGGCCGCCTGGGCGGTGCACGGTGGCATGGCCACGCTGGTCGCCGGCATCCGCGCCCTGCTGATGCAGACCCTCCACCCGGGGGCGATGGCCGGCGTGCACGACTGGTCGCGCTACAAGGAGGACCCGCTCGGCAGGCTCTCGGGCACCATCCAGTGGCTGATCGGCGTGACGTTCTCCGACACGGCGATGGCCGTGCGCGAGTCCAACCGGGTCGAGCGATTCCACGACCGGGTGCGGGGCACCTACCTCGACGCGAACGGGGTCGAGCGGCCGTACTGGGCGGGGGACCCCGAGCTGCTCTCCTGGGTGCACGTGGTCTTCACCGACGCCTTCCTCGGCAGCCACGCCATCTGGGGCGGACCGATCCCCGGCGGAGCCGACCGCTACGTCGGCGAATGGACGAAGGCCGGGGAGCTCATCGGCGTGCCCTCCCCGCCGACCACCGAGGCGGAGCTGCGGGCGCAGTTGGAGGCGTTTCGTGCGTCCGGCACCCTCAAGAGCGACGAGCGTGTGGCCGAGGCGGTGCGGTTCATCCGCAATCCAGGCATCGCGCGAGGCATGCGGCCGGCCTACCGCATCCTGTTCGGCGGCGCCGTCGCGTCGATCCCGCGCGAGTACCGCCGGCTGCTCGGGCTTCGCCGACCGTGGTGGCCGGCCATCACCCTCACCCGAGCGGTGGTCGCGCTCGTCGGGTCGATCCTGGGACGCAGCTCCACGAGCGAGTCCGCGGCGCGAAAGAGACTCGCCAGGCTCGGCCTGCTGCCGGCGGCCGGGGATGTCCGAAGCCTCGGCTAGATTGCCTGTGGGATGAGCAAACAGGACGGCAGCACTCGGCAGGTGAGTTCGGCCTCGGTCGACAGCAGCACCGCCACGATCCTGCACGTGGACCTCGACGCCTTCTTCGCCTCGGTCGAGCTGCTCGACCGGCCCGAGATCGCGCACCTGCCTGTTGTCGTGGCCGGGCGATCGGCGCGGTCCGTCGTGACGGCGGCCAACTACCCGGCCCGCAAGTACGGGGTGAGATCCGCCATCCCGCTCTCGCAGGCGCTTCGTCTGTGCCCGAAGGCGATCGTGCTCGAGCCGCACTTCGAGAAGTACCGCTTCTACTCCGAGAAGGTCATGGCCATCTTCGACGACGTGACCCCGCTCGTGGAACGGCTGGGGATCGACGAGGCGTTTCTCGACGTGGCCGGCGCCAGGGGACTGATCGGCTCGCCGGCGGAGGTGGGCGAACTGATCCGCCGCCGGGTGCACGAGGAGACCGCGCTCAACTGCTCGGTCGGCGCCGCATCCACCAAGTTCGTGGCCAAGCTCGCCTCCGGGCGGGCCAAGCCGGATGGGATGCTCGTGATCCCCGCCGACCAGACGCTCGCGTTCCTGCACCCGCTGCCCGTCGGGGCGCTGTGGGGAGTGGGAGCCGCGACCGAGGAGGCGCTCACCCGGCGGGGCCTGCGCACCATCGGTGACATCGCCGCCACCCCGATCGAGGCGCTGAAGCGGGCGGTGGGGGAGGCATCCGGGCGAAAACTGCACGACCTGGCGAACGGCCGCGACCCCCGGGCGGTCAACCCGCGCGCCGACGAGAAGAGCGTCGGTCACGAGGTGACGTTCGAGGTGGACACCCTCAACTCCGACGAGCTGCGTCGCGAACTGCTCCGCCAGGCGAACGCCGTGGCCGTTCGGCTGCGCACGGCCGGTTGGGTGGGGCGAACCGTCGTGCTCAAGCTGCGCTACTCCGACTTCAGCACCATCACCCGGTCGCGCACGCTCGCCGAATCGACGGATGTGGGCAGGCGCATCTACGAGGAGGTGCGGTCCATCTACGAGGCGATCGGCCAGCACCCGCCGGTTCGCCTGATCGGCGTGCGCATGGAACAGCTCACCCCGGGAGACGGCCAGCAGCCTGGCCTCTGGGACGAGGACGAGGGCTGGCGTGAGGCGGAGGACACGATCGATGCCGTGAGCGCCCGGTTCGGCCGCGGAGCGCTGCGGCCGGCATCCCTGCTCCGATCGACGGCCCCGCTGGGCGATCCGCGGAACCTGCCCCGCCAGGAGCACTAGCCCTCCTGCTACCCCTTCGCGTACCTCCTGCCGAACCCACGAGTGGGCGATTCTGGCGCTTCCGCCGCGGTCTTGGCGCCAGTTCTGCCCGCTCGCCGCTTCAGCCTGCATCCCGGCTCCGATCCACGGCTCTGCTCGGGGATCCGCGCAACCTGCCCCGCCGTTCGTCGCGTCACCCCTCCAGCAGTCTCTCTCGCATGGGTGAGTGGGCAATTCTGGCGCTTCCGCCGCGATCTTGGCGCCAGTTTTGCCCACTCGCCATGGGAGAGCGCGAGGGGGGCGAGGGGGAGAGCACTCGCGGGCTTCGTCACCCTTCGACGGTTCCCTAGAATCACAGCATGGACGAAGGCACCTGGAACCGCACGACCATCGAACCGCAGAGCGTGGAGGCGCCGCTCTCCAACAGCGCGATCTTCCTCGTCGTGACCATCAGGCCGGGCGACGAGGCCGCCCGCCGCGCCCGGGAGGTGATCTCCGACATCGGCGGCCTCGTGCGCGCCGTGGGCTTCCGCGACCTCGCCGGGCACCTCTCCTGCAACGTGGGCATCGGGTCGGAGGCCTGGGACCGGTTCGAACAGCCATCGCGGCCCGAGCAGCTGCGACCGTTCGCCCCGATCACCTCCGGCACCCACGCCGCGGTGTCCACGCCGGGGGACCTGCTCTTCCACATCCGCGCCGAGCGCGCAGACATGTGCTTCGAGCTCGAGCGTCTCATCCTGGACAAGCTCGATTCGAGCGTGACGGTGATCGACGAGGTGCAGGGATTCCGCTACTTCGACGCGCGCGACCTGCTCGGTTTCGTGGACGGCACCGAGAACCCCACCGGGGCGGCGATGGCGGATTCGTCCATCGTCGGCGACGAGGACGCCGACTTCGCCGGCGGCAGCTACGTGGTGGTGCAGAAGTACCTGCACGACATCGCGGCGTGGAACGGGCTATCGACCGAGCGGCAGGAGCAGATCATCGGTCGAACCAAGGCCGACAACGTGGAACTCGACCAGCCGGATGACGCCCGCAAGTCGCACAAGTCCCTCAACACGGTGGTCGACGCGAACGGCGTCGAGCACGACATCCTTCGCGACAACATGCCCTTCGGACGCCCGGGCCGCGGCGAGTTCGGCACCTACTTCATCGGCTACGCCCGGGAACTGTGGGTGATCGAGCAGATGCTGCGCCACATGTTCATTGGTGACCCCGTGGGGGAGTACGACCGCATCCTCGACTTCTCCACCGCCACCACGGGCACGACCTTCTTCGTGCCGTCGCTCGAGGTGCTCGAGGGACTCGCCCCCTCCGACTGAGCCCTTCGGCGTCACGTTTCGAAACACAGCAGCCTCGGGGCCGGGGCCCCAATAGGCTCACCGGTGTGCTCATCACTCCACGCCTCGTGATCGACCGGCGCCCCGCCTGTCGATCCCTTCGGTAGAGCCCGCCTGCCCCGGCGCGTCGCACTCCTGCCGCGCCCCCACCCAGACTCCTTCCCCGGCGACCGCGAGACATCGCGGCCTCCGGCGACCCCTCGACCGCGCCCTGGAGGCAGCAGCATGATCAGTCTCGAAAAGTTGACCAAGGTCTACGGCAGCGGAGACAGCCGCACCGTCGTGCTCGACGGCCTGGACTTCTCGGTCGCGAGCGGCGAGATCTTCGCGGTGGTCGGGCCGAGCGGCGCGGGCAAGAGCACCCTCGCGCAATGCGTGAACCTCCTGGAGCGACCCACCTCGGGCGCGGTGCTCGTGAACGGGGAGAACCTCTCCCGGCTCAGCGAGAAGCAGCTGAGGGTGGCGCGCCGCAGCATCGGCACGATCTTCCAGGCCGACGGGCTGTTCAGCCGTCGCACGGCCGCCGCGAACATCGCCCTGCCCCTCGACTACCTCGGAGCGACCCCGGCGGAGACGAAGCGCCGGGTGGGGGAGCTGCTCGAGCGGGTGGGCCTGTCCGACAAGGCGTCGAGCTACCCGCACCAGCTCTCCGGCGGACAGCGCCAGCGGGTCGGGATCGCGAGGGCG
>NZ_JAYSJZ010000006.1:0-57202 GCF_043726815.1 Lacisediminihabitans sp. | reverse complement strand
TTCAAGAACACGGTGATCATCATGACCACCAACCTCGGCACCAAGGACATCTCGGGAACCCCCATCGGGTTCACCTCCGCCACCGACACCGCCACCGGCTACGACCGGATGCGCGGCAAGGTCGTGGAGGAACTGAAGAAGCACTTCAAGCCCGAGTTCCTGAACCGGGTGGACGAGACCATCGTCTTCCCGCAGCTCAGCCAGGCCGAACTCCTGCAGATCGTGGACCTGTTCATCAAGCGGCTCTCGGACCGCCTGCTGGACCGCGACATGACCATCGAGCTGGCCCTTCCGGCCAAGGAGCAGCTGATCAAGATCGGGTTCGACCCCTCGCTCGGAGCACGGCCGCTGCGCCGCGCCATCCAGCACGAGGTGGAGGACCGACTGAGCGAGCGCATCCTGCAGGGCGAGCTCAACGCGGGCGACCACGTTCACGTGGACTACGTCGGCGACGAGTTCGTGTTCGCGACCAAGCGCCAGCCGGGTCGCGAAGCGATCGAGGAGCCGGTCGCCGCGATCGAGGCGTAAGCAGCAGCACAAAAGGGAAGGGCGGCATCGAAAGATGTCGCCCTTCTCTTGGTTATCGTGCCAGTCGTCAGCCGCAATACTCGTACGGGGGTGAGTCCGGCCAGACCCCCATGTCGTTGACGGTCTGGCTCGCGAGGTTCACATTGAAGCTGATCGACGATCGACCGGTTGTCCTCTCCGTAAAGCGTGGAAAGTTGTCGTCAGCGGCGGGGCGTTCGATTAGCGGGTATGCAGACGTCAGCTCCGCGACCGTCGAGCCATAGCCGATCCCCTTCAGGGTGTGGGGGCCGCCGAGCGGGCTTCGTCCGCTGTCGGTGGCGGCATTCGGGGACTGAAGTGGATTTCCGGCAGAGACGCCGACAATGGCTCCGGCATCGTCGCGGAACAGGACAACCTGGATACCGGCGAGGTCGAAGAAGCCGGCGAGGGGGTTGGGGCACTCCACGGTTGCTGCGCTTCCGGCGGGCAGTTGTGCCGTCACGCTCGTCACATTCGCACCGAGTTGGAACGGGCCGATGCCGGTATCCGAGACGATCCACGTCGCAGGGTCAGCCGGGTTCATTGGTGCTTCTGTGGGGCTCGGCGACGCAGACGCCGCAGTGGAGGTTCGCGGGGTGGTTGTGGAGGCCGGGCTGGAGATCTTTGGTCCGCTGCAGGCCGAAGCGGAAAGGGCAACCGCTAACACGACGACTGCGGTCCTGAATCTACGTTGCATCTCGTCCTCGATGAAGATTGGATCTGGAGGTATTGTCAGCTAAGTATCATCCGCGTTGTGGGGGTGGTTCGGGATCACGGCTTTCCGTTCGCGAATCGTTATCGACCGTGTCGCGATTCCGTCTTTCATGACTTCCGTGTCCGGTCTATGGCCGCACCGGACGGACCGCCTTGTGGGCCTGTCTCATTCGCCGTTCACGCTCACAAGACGGATGGCCCACGAGGAGACTCGCCGGCCATCCGTCGTTCACGGGAGCGGCGGCTACCCGCAGTATTCGTAGGGTGGTCGGGTGCCTGGCCAGACTCCGATGCCGTTGACCGTCTGAGTCGCGAGATCCACGTCGAAGGAGATCCAGCGGCCCGTCGCCGTCTTCACCGTGTAGAGCGGAAATCCGGCGTCGGGCAAGTAGTCGGTTCGCTCAATCGCAGGGTAGGCGGTCGTTAACTCCGCTGCCGTCGAGCTGTAGCCGATTCCCAACGCGGTGTGGGGGCCGGCGAGAGGGTTGCCAGCCGGGTGGGTCGGACCCGCGTTCACCCCGACTATATTGCCCACACTGTCGACGAACAGGGCGACAGCCACACCTGTCCCGGTGAGAAACGCTGCCTGAGGATTTGGGCAATTCGCGTTGTCGGCCGTCAGGCCCGGGAGGTCCGCGGTCACCATCTTCAGGTTGGCGCCCAACTGGAAGGGGCCGATGCCGGTTTCAGAGACGATCCAGGTGGCGGGATCGGCTGTGTTGATCGGCGCGGGCGTTGGGGTTGGGGTCCGACTCGGGGTCGACGTCGTGGACGGCGGGGGATTGCTCGACGATGACGATCCCGGGCCGGGAGAGCCGGCGCAGGCCGACAGCGATACGGCCACCACACAGGCGGCGAACGCCACGACGAATTTGCGGTGCATGGTGTCCTCGACTCAGAGAGCATTGCGGAGTTTGTCAAGCAATGATCACTTTATATAGTCTGCGGGCGCACGGTGTCAGGCGTGCTCGAATCGTGACAAAGTCCGTCGTGATCTCGACGCCGTCGATCGCCGTTTACGATCGAAGGATGACCTTTTTCGTGCGAGCCGCCCGCACCAGCGACGTTCCGTTCATCCAGGCCCTCGTCGAACCACTCGTTCAGCGGCGCATCCTGCTCGGCAAGGACTCGGTCGTCTTCTACGAGGCGATCCAGGAGTTCCGCATCGCCGAGGATGAGGCGGGGAACGTCATCGGCTGCGGAGCGCTGCACGTGATCTGGCAGGATCTGGCCGAGGTGCGCACGCTCGCCGTGATCGACGAGTGGCTGCACCGCGGCGTCGGCCACGCGCTGATGGAGCAGCTGGAGGCGGATGCCCGCGACCTCGGGCTCAGCCGCCTGTTCTGCCTCACCTTTGAGGTGCCGTTCTTCACCCGCCATGGCTTCGAGCCGATGTCGGAGGAGCCGATCGACCCCGCCGTCTACCTCGAGCTGGTGCGTTCCCCCGACGAGGGCGTTGCCGAGTTCCTCGACCTCGCGCGGGTGAAGCCGAACACCCTCGGCAACACCCGGATGATCAAACGGATCTGACTACCCCCTAACGGGGGAGGTTCGGTTACTCTTTACCCAGAGTTTGCCAGAGCAGCCCCGACTGCTAACCCGTGCCTTCTTGGCTTGAGCGCGCACGAGCATCCGGTCACTGGGGAGGGGTAGCAATGGTCGATCCATTCATTCGGGGGACGTCCGCTCGAAGGAACGCGACGAGGCGAGCGGCACTCGCAGTACTGCTCGGCATCGCGCTGACGGCCGCGCCACTCGTCGGGGTGACGGCCAGCGCCAGCACCGACGGCACCGGCGTCTTGATCAACGAGGCCTACCTCAGCGGAGGCAGCGCTGGGGCCGCCTACGCGAACAAGTTCGTGGAGCTCTACAACCCGGGCACCGCCCCCGTGAGCCTGACCGGCTGGTCTGTGCAGTACCGCCCGGCCACCGGAACCGCGGCCTCCTCCTCGGTCGTCGCCCTCTCCGGCACGATCGCCCCCTCCGGCTACTTCCTCGTGCAGGGCGGCAGCAACGGCGCGAACGGTGCCCCGCTTCCGACGCCGGATGTGGTGAGCACACTGAACCCGAGCGGTTCGGCCGGCACGCTGATCCTCTCCAATTCCGCGGCGGCGCTCACGCTCCCGGTCGGCTCGGTGGTGGCCAACCCGGCCGTGGTCGACCTGCTCGGTTACGGCACCTCCAACACCTTCGAGACCGCGGATGCCCCGGCCCCGGCCGGCAACACCGACGTCAAGTCCCTCACCCGCACGGGCTTCGCCGACACCGACAACGGATCGGCCGACTTCGCGCTGTCCCCGTCGATCACGCCACAGAACTCCGGCTCCACGGGGGGCGGAACCCCGGAGCCGCCGGTCGCGCTGCCGATCGACGCGATCCAGGGCAGCACCGACGTGAGCCCGCAGGTCGGGCACGCGGTCACCACCACGGGAATCGTCACCGCGGCGTACCCCGCGGGCGGCTTCAACGGCTTCTACCTGCAGACTCCCGGCACGGGGGGTGCGGTCGATCTCGCCAGCCACACCGCCTCGGACGGCATCTTCGTCTACGGCTCGGCCACGGCATCCGCGGTCTCGATCGGCGACTACGTGCGGGTGACCGGCACCGTGAGCGAGTTCAACCACCTCACCGAGCTCTCCGTCGTCGCCGCCGCCGACCTCGTGCAGCTGGACAAGTCGACCGTGTCCGGGCCCGCCCCGGCGACTATCGAGTTCCCGGCGACGGATGCCCAGCGCGAGTCGCTCGAGGGGATGCTCGTCGCGCCCCAGGGCCCGTACACGGTCACGGACAACTACGACACGAACGGCTACGGGGAGATCGCCCTCGCCCACGACACGAGCCCGCTCGTGCAGCCGACCGCCGTGGCCGCCTACGGAAGTGCCGAGTACCTGGCCGTGGTGGAGCGCAACGCGGCGCGCAAGGTGACCGTCGACGACGGCGCGAGCACGAACTACCTCTCGCCGGCCAACCAGTCGAAGCCGCTGCCCTGGCTCACTCTCGCCGCGCCGGTGCGGATCGGTGCGCCGGTCACGTTCACGCGCCCGGTGATCCTCGACTTCCGCTACGGCCTGTGGAAGCTCCAGCCCACCGCCGAGCTCACCCCCGCCGTCGCGGCCGAGGTGCAGCCGGCCACCTTCGCCAACACCCGCACCGCGGCGCCGGCCCCGGTGGGAGGCTCCCTCAGGATCGCCACCTTCAACGTGCTCAACTACTTCCCCACCACGGGGGACGAGCGCACCGGCTGCACCTACTACAACGACCGTGACGGCGACCCGATCACCGTGGCCAACAGCGATGCCCCCGGCTGTGGTGTGCGCGGGGCGGCGACCGAGGCGAGCTTCCAGCGCCAACAGGCGAAGATCGTGAGCGCGATCACGGCCCTCGGGGCCGACGTCGTCTCGCTCGAGGAGATCGAGAACTCCGCGAAGGTGGGGCTGGACCGGGATGCCGCGGTCGCAGCGCTGGTCGCCGCACTCAACGCGAAGGGCAAGGTCTGGGACTACGTGCGCACGCCCGCCGTTGCCCCGGCAGTGGCCGACGAGGACGTGATCCGCACCGCCTTCATCTTCAAGACGAAGGCGGTGAAGCCGGTGGGGGAGTCGGCCATCCTGATCGGCTCGTCGGCCTTCGCCAACGCGCGCGAGCCGCTCGCCCAGGCCTTCGAGCCGCGGGAGGGAGGCCGGTCGTCCCGCATCCTGATCATCGCCAACCACTTCAAGTCCAAGAGCCCTGGCGGCGCGACGGGCGAGAACACCGACCAGGGCCAGGGCGCCTTCAACGCGGACCGCGTGCGGCAGGCCCAGGCGCTGCTCTCCTTCGCCGACCAGCAGAAGACTCGGGCCAGGACCGACAGGGTGTTCCTCGTCGGCGACTTCAACTCCTATGAGAAGGAAGACCCGGTCACCGCGATCGTGGGCGCGGGCTATCTCGACCAGGTGGCGAAGACGGGCAAGCAGACGTACGCCTTCGACGGGATGATCGGTTCGCTCGACCACGTGTTCGCGTCGCCGGCCGCCGACTGCGTGGTGCGGGGAGCGGATGTCTGGAACATCAACTCCGTCGAGTCCGTGGGCCTCGAATACAGCCGCTTCAACTACAACGCGGTGAACCTCTACGAGCCGACGCCGTACCGCTCGAGCGACCACGACCCCGTGATCCTGGGGCTCGCGCTCTCCGCTCGAGGGCACTGAGAGGCTCGAACCGCGAATTGCGGGGGCGGACAGTACACGCCCCCGCAAATACCGGGCAAATCGAACACGCGAGCTTAGCCTTAGCGCATGTCGACGTTTAGAAATCCTGTCGGCCCCCAGCCGCCCAAGGTGTACTGGCGCCGCAGGCTCATTGTCGGTCTCGGCGCGCTCGCCGTGATCGTGTTCCTCATCGTGTTCCGGCCCGGTTCCGGCGCGACGGCCCCCAAGTCAGACGCCACGGGCGTCAAGAGCACCAGCGCGGCGTCCCCGTCCCCGAGCGCCCCGGCCGCCGCAGCCGGCGCGGCCTGCGTGCCCGCCAAGCTCAAGCTCGTCGCCGTGACAGACAAGACCATCTACGGCGCGGGCGAGCAGCCCCAGATCAGCATGTCGATCACCAACACCGGGCAGGCCGACTGCACCATGAACCTCGGCTCGACCCAGCAGGAGCTGATCATCACGAGCGGCTCCGAGCAGATCTGGGACTCCAAGGACTGCCAGTCGGCCCCGGTCGACGCGCCATCCACCCTCAAGCCGAACGTGGCGATTACCACCCCGCCCATTCCGTGGGACCGCACCCGTTCGGCCGCCTCCACCTGCCAGAAGACCCGGCCGCCCGTGACGGCGGCGGGCGCCAGCTACCACCTCAGTGTGAAGATGGGCCCGCTCGCGTCGAAGCAGACCGTGCAGTTCATCCTGAACTAACAATCCAGCGACAGCCAACGATAGATGGCGACAAGAACGCCAGAATATATGGGATCTAGCCCCATCCGAGCGATAGCTGCGACGGTCAGAAACGGTCTAAATCAGTTGCGCTGACGAATTTCTGACGAACGCTACACGCTGAGTTCCGTACTCAGGATCGGAATCAAGGTCGTTTCAGCCGGACCCACCGACGACCCAGACGACTGGACAATAGATCCCGCATAGGCATCGATTGCCTCACGCGTGCCCACACTCGAAACCAACTTCGCTTGACTGGCGGCCGACCAGAAATCAGAGAAAAAAGTGGTCGAATTCCGATTCTCAACGCCCTTTACCGCCCGCTCCTGGACACCACGCCCCAGGTCCAAGAGCCTTGAGTACGCAGCCTGCTTCTCGTTGAGCAGCCGCGATCTGTCGTCATGCAGATGATCGATCTTGCGCAGCTTGAGTTCAGCCCGCCTGTTGATCCAATTCGTGATGAGCGCACTTGCAAGACCTGCCAATGCAACGACGACTACGGGCGATATCCATGTGTCCATGAGCGAAACTCTATGGCCCGCTACCGACGCTCCCTGCCCGTAACACCTTTGCGCGTTACGCACGTCACAGATACGTGCACCCCCAATACGACACAAGCCCAGATCCCAACGAATCCGGGCCACCTCATCCTGAACTAGCGCTTCCCGACCCTCCCACGGCTCAATAGGCTCGGTGCATGACCACCTTCGCCGACGCCCTCTCCCGGGGCCGCGTCGTGCTCGATGGCGGACTCGGCACCCTGCTGGAGTCGCGAGGCAACGACCTGTCGTCGTCGCTCTGGTCGGCGCGCCTGCTGCTCGAGAACCCGGCGGAGATCCGGGACGCGCACGCGGAGTACTTCCGGGCCGGCGCGGATGTGGCGATCACGGCGTCGTACCAGGTGAGCTACGAGGCGCTCGCCCGTCGAGGTGTCGTCGGTGCGGCGGCAGACGCGGTGCTGCGCAGCAGCGCCGACCTCGCGATCGAGGCGCGGGACGCCACCCGGGAGGAGGCTCACGGCAGGCACGCCTGGGTCGCGGCCTCCGTCGGTCCGTACGGCGCGATGCTCGCCGACGGATCGGAGTACAGCGGCGACTACGGCCTCACCGTGTCGCAACTGAGGTCGTGGCATCGGCGCCGCATCGAGGTGCTCGCCGCGTCGGCCGCCGACCTGATCGCGGTCGAGACGATCCCCTCGTTGGCGGAGACCGAGGCAGTCGCGCTGGAGATCGCGGGCACGGGCAGGCCCGCATGGATCTCGCTGACGTCGGCGTTCGGGGCGTTGCGCTCCGGGGAGTCGCTCGCCGAGGCCTACACCATCGCCGCCGGCCCCGACGAGGTGGTGCCGGTCGGCGTCAACTGCACGGACCCGCACGACGTGGCGGAGGCCATCTCCGCCGCCCGCCGGGTTACAGACAAGCCCGTGATCGTCTACCCGAACTCGGGCGAACAGTGGGACGCCAAGAACCGGCGCTGGATGGGCTCGGCCGAGTTCCCGCACGAACTCGTGCGAGAGTGGATCGAGGCCGGCGCGGCGGCGGTGGGCGGATGCTGCCGGGTGGGGCCCACGCAGGTCGCGGCGATCGCCGCGACGGTTCGCGGCTAGAAGGCCGGCACGTCCGCCTGCTCGACCACCGCGCTCGCGAACGCCTTGCGCATCGCCTCCCGCAAATGGCCGAGGTCCGCGTCGATCACGGTCGTGAAGCCGAGCCGGCGCGCCTCGGCGATGCGCTGCTTGGCCTGGGAGACCGGCCGGATCTCCCCGGCGAGGCTGATCTCGCCCACGGCGACGAGGGTGGGCGGGAAGGCCTTGTTGCTGTACGCGCTGGCGATGGCGAGCGCGATCGCGAGGTCGGCGCCGGGCTCCGTCAGGCGGATGCCACCGACGGTGGACACGTACACGTCGTGTTCGCTCAGCTTCATTCCCGCACGCCGCTCGAGAACGGCGAGCAGCATGGCCACCCGGGACGAGTCGACACCGTTGGTGACCCGGCGCGGGTTGGGCGCCGAGGTCTTCACGATCAGCGCCTGCACCTCGACCGGCAGCGCCCGCCGTCCGTCGGCGGCCACCGTGACGCAGGTTCCGCTCACCGGTCCGAAGAGCGCGCCCGTGCCCCGGGAGAGGAACAGCCCGCTGGGGTCGGCCACCTCGGCGATGCCGTCCCCGGTCATCTCGAAGCAGCCCACCTCATCCGTGGATCCGAATCGGTTCTTGTGCGCGCGCACGAAGCGCAGGGCGGTCTGCCGGTCGCCCTCGAACTGGCACACGACATCCACGAGGTGTTCGAGCAGGCGCGGGCCGGCGATCGAGCCGTCCTTGGTGACGTGGCCCACGAGCAGCACCGGCAGGTTGCGGTCCTTCGAGACGCGGATGAGCGTGGAGGCCACCTCCCGCACCTGAGCCGGCCCGCCGGCGAGGCCGTCGGTGAGCGAACTGGAGACGGTCTGCACCGAGTCGACGATGAGCAGGTGGGGTTGCACCTGGTCGATGTGGCCGAGGATGGTGGCCAGGTCGGTCTCCGCGGCGAGGAAGAGCTCGGGCTGCAGCGCCCCGGTGCGCTGGGCTCGCAGGCGCACCTGGCTCACCGACTCCTCGGCGGTCACGTAGAGCACGCGCATGCCGCCGGCCGCGGCCTTCGACGCCACCTCGAGCAGCAGGGTGGACTTTCCCACCCCGGGCTCGCCGCTCAGCAGGATTGTGGCGCCCGGCACGATGCCGCCGCCGAGCACGCGGTCGAACTCGCCGATGCCGCTCGGCCAGTGTGCTACCTCGTCGGCGCTGATCGCCGTGATGGGCCTGGCCGCTCGGGCCTCGCTCACCGTGGCGGGCCGAACGAATCGGCTCGGCGCGGCATCCATCACGTCGACCACGGTGCCCCACGCTTGGCACTCGCCGCAGCGGCCGGCCCACTTGAGGGTGGTCCAGCCGCACTCGGAGCATCGGAAATTCGACTGGACTTTGGCCACCTCGCCAGCCTAGGCGAGGCCCCCGTCACTCCGTGTCTGCGGTGGAGCGAGTCTCGGTGGCGACCCTGTCGAGGAGGGGAAGGAACGCGGATGCCCACACCCGGTAGCCCCGATCGTTGGGGTGGAAGAAGTCTGCCGCCACCTGGTTGAGCGCGTACCGGGCCGCCCCCTGGCGCCGGGTTGCCGCGTGCAGCGGGGCCACGTCGAAGCCGCGCTCGGCGGCGAGCCGGCGCACGATCGCGTTCGCCTCGCGCGCCCTCCGTCCGGAGGAGCCGAGGTAGAACGACGGAAGGTCGGCGACGATCGCGCCGGCGGGCAGGGCGGCATAGAGCTCGCGCAACTCGTTCTCGAAGCGCGCCGGGTCGAAGGAGGCGATGTCGTTGGCGCCGATGGCGACGGTGAGCACGTCCGGCGGCGTCGGCATCCTCCGGAGGGCGGGCAGCTGGATGGCGAGCGCCTCGCGCAGCCGTGCCCCCGACATGCTGAGGTTGATCACCCGCACCGTGCGCCCGGTTCGCTCGCGCAGATGCCGCGCAAGGAGGCCGACGTAGCTGCGGCCGGGTTTGCTCGCGCCGACGCCCTGGGCCGCGGAGTCTCCGAGGGCCACGTAGAGCAGGTCGCCGGGCTTCTTCCCCTCGTCCTTCCACCACCGCGCGTTGAGGTGAAGGGTGTTGGCGAGCCGGGCCGATCCCGCCCGGTGCCGACGGCGGCCGAGGGCCCAGGCGACGATCGCGGCGAGGGCCACGAGCACCGGCACAGCGATCAGCGCGATCAGCAGGGGAGTGGTCACGGCAGAACTTTACGCCCGGCCGATGGGTGCCCGGGCGGCATGCCCGGCGGTCGCCGGCGGTGTACTAAGATCGACGACGGAACCGTGTCCGAGCGGCCGAAGGTGCAACTCTCGAAAAGTTGTGTGGGTGAGAGCCCACCGTGGGTTCAAATCCCACCGGTTCCGCCACGTGAAAGCCCCGTACATCCCAGTGATTGCGGGGCTTTTTCGTTGCCGTGACTGCCGCGAAGGCATCGTGTCGGCCGAGAGCCGGCCGCACGCGGGGCGGTCAGCGTAGGCTCTGTGCGAGCCCGACGAGGATGTCCTCGGGTCCACGGAGGTAGCAGAGCTTGTACACGTCTTCGTACTGCACCACCTCGTCGCTGACGAGTCGCGCGCCGTGCTTGGAGAGACGCGCGAGAGTGTCTTCGATGTCGTCCACCTCGAACATCACGCGAAGGTAGCCCAGGGCGTTGACCGGTGCATTGCGGTGGTCCTCGATGATCTCCGGTTCGATGAAGCGGGAGAGCTCCACCCGGCCGTGACCGTCTGGGGTGCGCATCATGGCCACCTCGACGCGCTGGTCGCCGAGGCCGGTGCAGCGCCCGGCCCACTCACCCTCTGCCATGGCGCGTCCTTCAAGCTCCAGCCCGAGGTCGCGAAAGAACTCGATGACCGGCGTCAGGTCCTGCACCACGATGCCGACGTTATCCATTCTGATCGCCATGAGGTCAGTCCAGCGTCTCACCGGCGAGATGCCGGCCGAAGTTGGTGAGGGCCTCGTCCCAGCCGTCGTAGACAAACCCGTCACCGGGCTTGCCGTCGTACCCGCGCAGATGGAACACGAGTTCGGTGCGCTCGTCTCGCGGAATGAGGGTGAGGGTGATGACCGGAGCCCCGTCGACGGGCGCATCGGGCTCGCCCCAGGTGAAGACGAGCCGTTCGATCGGCTCCACCTCGAGATACTCTCCACCGGTCGGGAACTGTTCGTTCGTCTCGTCGTTCGTCATCGTGTACCGGTATCGACCGCCCACGCGAACGTCGAATGCGACGCTGTCGGTGGACACGCCGAAGGGGTGCAGCCAGTTGGCCAACTCGGCCTCCTCGGTCCAGGCCCGCCAGACGAGTTCGCGCGGCGCATCGAAGATGCGGGTGATCGAAAACTGAGGGGCGTCCGTTGCCGACGGGTCCGGTGCATTCATGATCCTGCCTCCTGGGAGTTGGTGTTTTTCGGTTGGGTCTTCATGGTCTTCAGATGCGCTTCGAGGGAGTCGAGGCGCAAGTCCCACTCACGGCGGTGCTTCTCCACCCAGGCCGACGCCTGGTCGAGGGGCTCCGCCTCCATGGTCAGGGTGCGCCACTGAGCCTGTGTGGTTCGGGTGATGAGCCCCGCGCGCTCCAGCACCTTCAGGTGCTGGGAGATCGCGGGCGCGCTCATCGCGAACGGTGCGGCGACCTCACCCACGGTGGCCGGTCCCCGCGCGAGCCTCGAGAGGATCGCGCGGCGCGTCGGATCGGCCAGCGCGGCGAACACGAGGCTTAGGTGGTCCGAAGCGGTCATTTCGGCGAATCCTTAATTAATGAATAACTTCATTAAGACACGGGTCGGCAGCCACGTCAACCCGTCAGCTCGCTCATCCTCGACGGGGGTCGACAAGTCCGTCGGAAGACCCGGGGAGGGGATGAGCCGACGGCTCAGGCGGGCTGCCAGAGTTCGATGCGATTGCCCTCGGGATCGGTGACCCAGCCGAATCGCCCCACGCCGTGCATGTCCTGCGTCTCCTCGACCACAGCCGCTCCCGCGGCTCTCAACTGCGCGAGCATGGCGTCGAGGTCGCGCACTCGGAAGTTGAGCATGCTCTGTTGGCTTGGCGAGCCGACGTAGTCGGTATCCGGATCGAACGCGGCGAACACGGTGGGACCGGCATCCGGATTCCACAGCCCGTGTTCGTCGAGGTCCAGTCCAAGACAGTCGCGATACCAGGCGGCCAGCGCGTCGGGATCGGCCGCGCGGAGGAAGTAGCCTCCGATTCCGAGAACGTGTTCCATGCCAGTAGCCTGCCACGGCACCGCGCGGCGAGGCACCTGGGGAATGGGTGACCCTAGAGCTCGATCTTCGCGTTCTCCCCGCCGTCGTACCGTTCTCCGGTCACCTTCGACTTGAGCAGACTGATCACCGTTGCGAGCCGTCCGCCGGGGGTGTCCCAGTATTCGGCGCTATCGCTGGAGAACTTGATGAGCACCACGTTCGGGTCGTCCGGACCCTCGGGGAACCACGCCTCGACCCACGGGTTCCACATTTCCTTCACGAGCGCGGGATCGTCCACCATCTCGCCGGTACCGGAGAGTGAGATCCACGTGTCGCCCGAGGCCAACGTGACGCCGCATCCCGGGTTGATCGCGAGCTGGGTCACCGCCGTCGCGTCGCGGGCGGAGAGGAACCACAGGTCGCCGTTGCACTCGGTGCGCTGCAGCGTCATGGGCCGGGCGACCATCTTGCCCACGTCGTCAATCGTCGTGAGCGTTGCAAAGCGGATGCCCTCGATCAGGTCCGTCAACGTCGAAACATCCGTGCGGGTGTCAGTCATTACTGCTCCTCTCGGTTCGGTTCTTCGAGCCTGGGCGCGCTGGTGAGCATTTTCCAGGGCTTGCCGATGGGGGCGAGTGGGCCTAGCGAGACCCCGCCGGCGTCCCAGGCGCACGACCGGATCACTCGAGGGTCTCGCTGTAGTGGGCGAGCAGGTCGGCTGGGTCATCCCAGACGAAGAAGGCCCCGGCGTTGAAGAGTTCCAGTGCTCCGGTGCCACCAGAGCGCAGCGCGACGCACTTGACTCCCGCGCGTGCCGCGGCCTCGACATCCCAGCGCGAATCGCCGATGAACACGGCCTCACAGGCATCGACACCCGCTCGCGTCAACGCCACCCGCACGATGTCCGGTTCGGGCTTGGCCGTGCCGACATCCTCGGAGGAGGTAGATAACGAGACGAATTCGTCAACCTGCAGCGCGTCTCGAAGGGTGGCCAACTCATCCTCCGGCGCCGAGGTCGCAAGCACGACGGCATGGCCGCGACGGGCCACCTCCTTCACGAGTTCCCTCGCGCCGTTGAGCGGCCGCAGGTCCCGGCTCGCCTCGGCGTAGAAGCGGCCGTGGAGTTCCTGGGCGCGGGGGCCCAACTCGGCCGCCTCCTCGCCCAACAGCTCGTTCAACAGCAGGCCGGAATCCATCCCGATCGCCGCGTGAATCCGCCACGCGTCGACCGGCCGGCCGACCAGTGCGAAAGCCTGCGACCACGCGTGCACGTGCCGGTAGTTCGAGTCCACCAGGGTGCCGTCGACATCGAACAGCACAGCGCGAGTCGTCATGGGACCACCTCCTCAATCACGCCGAACGGTAGGCGCCTCCTCTGTGCCTCGCCAGCCATAGACAGCGCCACAGAGAGGTGTAAGGGGTGGCGAGTGTTCGAGCCGGAAGGCCGCGGCAGCGCCCCGTCAAGCCCCTACCGGAGAATGATTCGGCGAGTATTTTGAACGGTACGACCGTCCGACCATCCCGGGAGACCTCGCATGAAGGCACTGAATCGTGAGGGTCTCGCCACACGATGGGTGCGGCTCGGAGCGCCGGATTCCGTGCCGGTGACCCTCGAGACGCCGCTCACGGTGGCCGACGCCCTCGACTTCGCGCGGTCCAACGACTCGCAGGCCGACCACCCTGCGGCCGGGCGCACCCGGGAGCGCTGGGAGTTGCTGGCCACCCTGGCCTGCGCGGACCTCGGGGCTGCCCGGGCGATCGAACCTCACGTCGATGCGCGGTCCATCCTCCGCGACGCGAGGGAGAACGGCTTCGACACCCCGCCCGATTCGACGGCGGTCTGGGGCGTGTTCGCCGCGGAGGGCGGCGCCGATCGGCTGACGGCCACCCTCACGGAGTCGGGCTGGAGCCTGCGGGGCACCAAGCCCTGGTGCTCCCTGGCCGACAGGATCGACCGCGCGCTCGTGACGGCGTCGCGCCCGGACGGCACCGGCCAACTCTTCGCCATCGATCTTCGCCATCCGGGCATCACGGTGCAGCCGGGAGCGTGGCACGCCCGCGGGCTCGCGGAGATCCCGAGCGGACCGGTGCACTTCTCGGCGGTTCCCGCCGAGCCGGTGGGACCCCCCGGGTGGTATCTGCAGCGGGTCGGTTTCGCCTGGGGTGGCATCGGC
Source organism: Lacisediminihabitans sp. (assembly GCF_043726815.1). Taxonomy (NCBI): domain Bacteria; kingdom Bacillati; phylum Actinomycetota; class Actinomycetes; order Micrococcales; family Microbacteriaceae; genus Lacisediminihabitans; species Lacisediminihabitans sp. The sequence continues at coordinate 43,093 of NZ_JAYSJZ010000006.1, read as the reverse complement.
GTCGCGGCCTGCTGGTTCGGCGGAGCCGTCGGGGTCGCCAGATCGCTGTTCGACGCACTCGCCTCTGGCGATCCGAGCCCCCTGCAACTCGCTCACCTCGGGGCGGTGGACGAGCTGATCGACGGCGCCAGGCTCGCCCTGGGCGAGGCCGCCCGAATCGCCGACGACGAGGCGGCCCCGACGAGAGAGGCCACATCGATCCTGGCCAAGCGAGTGCGAGCCACGGTGGCGCGGGCCTGCGAGGAGATCCTGCTTCGCTCCGGGCACGCCCTCGGCCCGGCGCCGCTGGCCCTCGACCCGGTGCACGCCAAGCGGGTCGCAGACCTGCAGCTCTACATCCGACAGCATCACGCCGAGCGCGATCAGGCCTCGCTGGGGTCCGCGCTTCTCTCCCGCGGGGTCGTGCCATGGTGACCTTCGACGCCGCGGAGGCGGGAACCGGCGTGGAGGTGTGGGGTGACGATCCTCGCCTGCAGTCCCTGCCGCCCCTCGAGCTCACGGATGTCACGGCCCTCGTGGTGGTCGCCGCGCACCCCGATGACGAGACCCTCGGCGTCGGCGGGCTCATCGCCCTCGCGAACGACCGTCGCATTCCCGTCACGGTGATCGTGGCCACGGACGGTGCGGCGTCGCTCGCTCCCGAACTCGCGGTCGGCCTCCGGCGGGACCGGGCCGCGGAGATCCGCTCCGCACTCCAGATCCTCAACCCCTCCGCGCACCTGGTGCTTCTCGACCTTCCGGACGGGCAGACGCCGGCGCATCGCGAACGGCTTCGGACACTCCTACGCCCCGCTCTGGCCGGCGCAGCCGCCGGATCCTTGGCGGTGGTGCCGTGGCGGGGAGACGGTCACCGGGACCATCGGGTGGTCGGCGAAGTTGCCGTCGACGTGGCAACCGAGGTCGGTCTGGACTTCGTGGAGTACCCGATCTGGATGTGGCACTGGGGTACTCCCGAGGCCGAGGGCATCCCCTGGCCGCGGATGACCGCGGTGGAGCTCTCCGAGGCCGCCGTAGGCCGCAAACGCCGCGCGATCGACGAATTCCGCTCGCAGGTCGAGCCGACCGCGGACCGGCCGGCGATGCTCCGCCCCGACTTCCTGCGGCACTTTCGGCGCCCGGTCGAGGTGCTGATCGACTCGCGGCGCGCGTCGATCGGCGCCGGGTACTTCGATGACCTGTATGCCCGTCGCGCCGACCCGTGGCGACTCTCCACCCGCTGGTACGAGACCCGAAAGCGAGCCATCACCGTGGCATCCCTTCCGGCACCGCGGTATCGACACGGCCTGGAGATCGGATGCTCGATCGGCACGCTCACGCTCGAACTCGCGTCACGCTGCGACGCCCTGCTCGCCGTGGATCTCGCCGACGGCGCCCTCGACGCCGCGCGGGAGCGACTCCGCGGGCTGCGGCACGTCTCCTTCGCCAAGATCGACGTCACCAGGGAATTCCCGCCCGGCCAGTTCGACCTCATCGTGGTCAGCGAGGTCGGCTACTACCTGTCTCGTCGCGACCTCGTCGACCTGTTCGCCTCCGTCGCCGCCCACCTCGAGCCGGGAGGCACCGTGGTGCTCTGCCATTGGCGTCATCCCGTGTCGGACTACCCGCTGCTCGGGGACGAGGTGCACGAGATCATGCGGGGCACCACCACGCTGACCCGCACGGTGCGTCACGACGAGGCCGACTTCCTGCTCGAGCTCTACAGCCACGACGGAGCCTCGGTCGCGCAACGGGAGGGGCTCGCACCGTGACGATCGAGGCGCTCTCGGTGGTGATCCCGGCTCGGAATGAGTCCGCGCTGATCTCCCGGTGCCTGCACTCGGTGCACCGCGCCGTCGATCAATTGCGGTCTGAGCACGCGCCCTCCCCGCCGACGGTGCGCATCGTCGTCGTGCTCGACAGCTGCAGTGACGACACCCGCGATCTCGTGTCGTGCTTCGGGTCAGTGGAGATCATCGAGATCGATGCCGGCTCCGTGGGGGTGGCGCGGTCGGTGGGGGTGGCCTCCGCCCTCGCGCGCATGGGTGTTGCCAGCGAGGCGGCCTGGATCGCAAACACCGACGCCGACTCCGCCGTGCCTCCCCAGTGGCTCGTGGAGCAGGTGCGACTGGCGAACGCGGGAGCGGATGTCGTGGTCGGCACCGTGTCCCCGGTGATGACCGACCTGACGAAGGATCTCGCCGATGCCTGGCACCGGGTGCGCCGGCATCGAAGTCCCGCCGGGCATGTTCACGGCGCGAACCTCGGCTTTCGAGCGAGCAGCTATCTCCTCGCCGGCGGATTCAGCTCCGAGGGGCTGCACGAGGACGTCGGCCTGGTGGCCCGCTTCCGCGCGGTGTTCGCCGCGGTCTGCAGTTCGCTCGACATCGACGTCGAGACCTCGGGCCGAAAGTCCAATCGGGTCGCCGGGGGCTACGGGGCGTACCTGCACGACGGACTGCTGCGGAGCGCCGCGCTGTATGAGGATCTGACCGGCTGAGCACGATCACTTCCCTCGTCTACTCGATCACCGGTCTGCCGGTGCCGTAATGTGCCTCGGGTGGGCATTGATCCTGGTGGGTGGTTCCTGAGTCGGGCCGAGCGCGGAAATCTCGCCACCGAGGTGCACTCGGGTGGCGCCGGCACGCTGTCGTGGTCCGAGGGCAACCTCGTGAAGCCCCTGATCCATGGAGCGACCTACTTCGCCCGGCTGTACGAGGAGCTGACTGCGCTGCAGCCGGGAGACCGCGTCTGGTTCACCGACTGGCGCGGCGACGCCGACGAACGACTGCTGCCGAACGGCCCGTCGATCGGCGATCTGCTCGCGGGCCTGGCCCGCCGTGGCGTGGAGGTGCGGGGCCTCGTCTGGAGGTCCCACGGCGAGCGGGTGTCGTCGCCCATCAGCGGCCGCTCCAACGAGCTCCTGGGCCGAGAGATCAACGAGGCGGGCGGCGAGGTGCTGCTGGACCAGCGCGTGCGCCTGTTCGGCTCTCATCACCAGAAATTCTTCGTCATCCGGCGTCGCGACGATCCGTCACGGGACATCGCGTTCGTCGGCGGGATCGACCTCTGCCACAGCCGTCGGGACGACGCCGACCATGCGGGCGACCCGCAGGCGCTGGCCATGGACCCTCGCTACGGCCCACGCCCACCGTGGCACGATGCCGCCCTCGAACTGCGCGGTCCCGTGGTGGCCGACCTCCTGGCGGTATTCGCCGAACGATGGAACGATCCCCATCCCCTGGACCGACGAACTCCCTACCGGATGCTGCAGCAGCGTCTAGCCCGCATGCCCCGGCACCCCAGGCCGCTCCCCGAAACCGCGCCGCCGCCACCACCCGCGGGCCCGCACGCCGTGCAGTTGCTGCGCACCTACGGGGTGAAACGCCCGCCGTTCCCGTTCGCGCCGTTCGGGGAGCGCAGCGTCGCGAGGGCCTACGCGAAGGCCTTCGCCCGCGCGCGCTCGCTGATCTACATCGAAGACCAGTACCTGTGGTCGACGGAGGTCGCGTCCGCGCTCGCCGAGGCGCTCCAAGCAAACCCCGAGCTGAACGTGATCGCCGTCGTGCCCCGCTACCCCAGCTCCGATGGTCCCCTCGGCGGGCCGCCCAGCCGAATCGGGCAGCTGCGCGCCATCGGAATGCTTCGCCGGGTCGCGCCAGACCGGGTCGGCGTGTTCGACCTGGAGAACGACGCCGGAACCCCGATCTATGTCCACGCCAAGATCTGCATCGTCGACGACACCTGGATCACCTGCGGCTCGGACAATTTCAACCGCCGATCCTGGACCACCGACAGCGAACTCACCTGCGCCGTGCTCGACAGCACTGCCGCCGACGGCGAACCGCCCGGCACCGAGACCGGTCACGACACTCCCCGCCGGCTGGCCCGCGACCTGCGCCTCGGGCTCTGGGCCGAACACCTGGGCCTCGACGCCGACGATCACCAACTCCTGGACCCGGCGGACGGGCTCGCGCTCTGGAAGGCCAGTGCCGACGCTCTCGACCACTGGCACGACAGCGGCCGCCGCGGCCCCCGACCCACCGGACGCGTTCGTCGGCATACCCCGGAACCCCTCACGCCCCTCCAACGGCTCTGGGCGGCCCCGGTCAACCGACTCATCCTCGACCCGGACGGCCGCCCCCGTCGGCTGCGCGGAACGGCCCAGTTCTAGCCTCCCCCGGCGGGAATGGGGACCGTTTCTGCGTCGCGACACCCCGATCTCGCGTTTGTCAACCACTGGAATCGGCACTTCGGCCGAGATTGACTGTGTGGGTTGCCCGGTCGAACGAGCGGCCGGCGTAACGGGGCTTCGCACCGACGGGAGCCCCTGATCGACACCGAAGGGACAGACCATGCCACGATCCCGCGCGGACAGTCTGAAGAATCCAAAACTCTACGAGGAGCTCCGAAGGGATGGCGCCTCGAAGGAGAAGGCTGCCCGCATCTCCAACGCGGCGGCCGCCCGCGGCATCTCCGAGGTCGCCAGGAAGGGCGGCGAGTCCGGTTCGTACGACGACTGGACGGTCGCCGACCTGAAGGTTCGGGCAAGGGAGCTCGGGCTGCGCGGGTATTCGGGCAAGACGAAGGCGCAACTCATCGACGCCTTGCGCGACCACTAGGCGCCCGCCGCGACAGCGGCTCACTAAGACAAAGGAAGAGGCACACCATGGATGCAGCACTCACCACCGGAATCATCGTCATTGCAGTTGTCGTCGTCATCGCACTCGTCGTGATCGGAATGGCCGTCGCGCGACGGAGAAGGGTCGAAGCCAATCGGGTCAGGGCGACCGAGATCCGGCAGGGCGCAGAAGAAGACGTGCTCGCGGCCCGTGAGGTCGACGCGAAGGCCGCACGGGCCGCCGCCGACGCGAAGCAGGCGGAGGTCGATGCCGAGCGTCTGCGGCGAGAGGCCGCTGCCCGGGACGAGGAGGCGAGGGCCGCCCGGGAGCACGCCGTCGAGCGGCTCGACGAGGCGGACCGCATCGACCCTGACGTGTCCCGGCGGGACGGGGTTGCCCCCGCTCGCGAAGCGGTCGTCGACGGTCAGGAAGGCACCCGGCCGCCCATCGACTGAGTCGGGTCTGCGCGACGCCCGACCGCGCGATGCCGACGTGCTCATCTCCGGCCCGCCGTCGGGCGTGAGGTGCGACCGGACCGGGCACCCCCACGGATCACGAGCTCGGCAACCGCCAGGTTGATCACCCAGGCCGCCCCCATGAACACGGCTCGAAAGAGCTCATTGGTGGAGCCGAAGCCTAACGATTCCGGGATGAGCACGATGGCCTGGGTTCCGGCCCCGACCCCGATCGCGTAGGCGCGGGTCATCCACTCGCCGTGCCGCACGAAGTCCCGACGCCGGACCGCGCGGATTCCGAGGACGATGCTCGCCACCATGGCGGTGCCGAAGATGAGGCGCAGCACCACGAGCGCGAGGCCGTCCCCGGGCGGGTGCGGGTAGAAGACCGCCATCCACAGCCCCGAGAGGGCGGCGAGCAGCCCTGCGGGGATGAGCACGAGTCCCGCGATGCGGTGCCAGCCGCCCCGTCGGCGCAGGGCGGGAACGAACTGGAACGCGCCGATCAGGCTGAAGACGGTGGCGCTCACGATGTGCGTGACCACGGCGACGGGGGAGTCGAGGAACCGCGCGTTTTCCGCGGTGATCCCGGCTCGGCCCGTCACCTCGGTGAGTCGCGGGGGCCGGCGCGACGGTGTCGCCTAGCTCGATTCCGCCGGGGTGGATCGTGCGCGCAGGTGGATCCGCTCGCCCTGCTTTCCGAACATTCCGCGGCCTCGCCCGCTCCGAGCACCACGTCGTGCTCACCGAGAATCAGCCGGAGTCGCCCAGAGAGCACGTAGATCCACTCGTAGCCCGTGTGGGTTCGCGGTTCGGGCTGCCGGTCCGCGGCGGGCCCCATCAGTGCCGCGTCGGCGCATCGATCCCTGTCGGCGGCCGACCCGATGCCACGAGCCTCGCGGGCGACTGCCCGGCCGTCGACCACGGCCCGGGGAGGGCCAGCACGGCGATCGCGGAGGTGGGCAGGGGCACCTGTTCGTCCGCGAGCAGGGAGGCGAGGTCCTCCATTCCCGGATTGTGGCCGACCAACACGGCGGTGCCGGCATCCTCGGGCAGGCCGCGCACGATCCCGAGCAGTTCGTCGGCGGAGGCCGCGTATGCACGCTCGTCGATGAGGGTGGCCGGTTCGTCGTCGAGCTCCGCGCACACGAGATTCCAGGTCTGCCGAGCTCGCCGGGCCGGCGAGACGACGGCGAGATCGATGCGGCGGATGCCGTCCGCCACCCACTGCTCTGCCAGCCAGCGACCGGCGAGCGGAGCCTGCCGCAGCCCGCGCCCGCTCAGCGGCCGGTCGACATCCGCTTCGCCGCCCGTCCAGTCGGACTTGGCGTGCCGCAGCAGGATGAGGATGTGCTCGGGATGCTTCGCCATTCCGCCAGTGTGCCACCGTCGGCGCGATTTCTGGGCGACGGTCTTGACACGGTGCGCAAATTTGGCGTTAATAGCAAGTGACATGAAAAGCACACGACCCTATGAGATGCGAGCCCGCGCTGATGCCGCCGCGCAGACGAGGGACCGCATCATGGCGGCGGCGATCGAACTCGCCAACGAGAAGCCGATCAACGCCCTGGTGCTGCCCGACGTCGCGACGAGGGCTGGGGTGTCCGTGCAGACGGTGCTCCGGTTGTTCGGCAGCCGCGACGGCCTGCTCGACGCCGCGACGGAGTCCGCGATGGCGAGCGTGCGCGCCGAGCGCGACGTGGTGCCCGGTGATGTCGCGGCGGCGGTCGGCACGCTCTTCGACCACTACGAGCTGCGCGGAGACGGCGTACTGCTTCTTCTCGGCCAGGAGCGCTGGGAGCCCCGCGCCGCCGAGATCACGTCGGCCGGGCGCCGGCTCCACCGCGAATGGGTCGAGGGGGCCTTTGCCCCCTTCCTGGCTCAGGACGGCGACCGTGACGCATCCGTCGACCTGCTCGTCGCCGCCAGCGACGTCTACACCTGGAAGCTGTGGCGCCGGGACAGGCGCCTCGGTCGACCGGAGGCCGAGGCGCGAATGCTTCGCCTGATCGGCAACATCCTGGAGGGGATCTGACATGTCCAGTTTTCTCTTTGCGACCGTGGACGCGGGCGGAAACGTGCCCCCGGTGGTCGCGATCGGGCGCGAGCTCATCGCGCGGGGCCACCGCGTGCGCATCCTCGGGCACGAGCCCCAGCGCGCCTCGCTTGAGGCCGCCGGGTTCGAATTCACCGCGTACTCGCGGATGCCGCGCTGGGAGCCCACCAGGGCCAAGTCGGTTCCCCGCGCCATCGCCGACCTGCTGCGCCTCAGCACTCATGCCGGACTCGGTCGGGACCTCATCGACCTCGTCACGGAAAGCCCGGCGGATCTGGTCGTCGTGGACTGCATGCTCCTCTCCGTACTCGAGGCTGCCGGCGCCAGCGGTCTTCGGCATGCCGTGCTCTTCCATACCTTCTACCGGTTCTGGAACAGGGAGTGGATGAGGGGTCCGGTGGGCGGACTCGCCAGACTGAGAGGGCTCGATGCCCGCGCACTCTGGGCGAGGGCGGACCTCGAGCTGGTCGTCTGCGACCGAATGCTCGACCCGGCCGGCGATACCGAGACCCCGACGCGGCTGTGGAGCGGGGTCGTCGAGACGGGTGCGCGCCGAGTCGCCGATCCCGCCGAACCGCCTCTCGTGCTGGTGAGCCTGAGCACCACCTGGTTCCCCGGGCAGGACGACGCCTACCGCCACATCCTGGCCGCCCTCGCGGAGCTCCCGGTAAGAGCGATCGTCACGACCGGACCGGCAGTGAGTCCCGACGCGCTGTGGGCGCCGGCGAATGTCGAGGTGCTGGCATTCGCGCCCCACGACGCGATCCTGCCGAGGGTGTCGGCGGTGATCGGCCACGGCGGCCACTCGACAACCATGGCCGCGCTCGCGCACGACCTTCCCCTGATCATCATGCCGATGCACCCCCTGATCGACCAGCCGATGATCGCCCGCGCGGTCGTGGATGCCGGGGCGTGCATTCGCCTCAGCCGGACCGCGTCGCCGGGCGACATCCGGCGAGCGGTAACGACCCTGCTGGCCACGGAGGGATACGCCGAAGCGGCTGCCGTGATCGGCGCCCGGTTGCGGGCGGCGGGCGGCGCCCGGGTCGCTGCGGACCTGCTTCTTCGGGCCGCGGCCGCCCCAGGTCCGGCGATCGGCGCCCTTCCGCTCGAACGCGACTGACCCATCGCGGGAGCGCTGCGGCGCTCGGCCTCGGCGTCGGAGTCTGGGAACATGGTGGTTGCCCCGACGCGTCTTCGCCCCGGGCGACCACCAGACCTGCATCCCGGACCGTCAGCCGGGGGAGAGCCCCGGGCAACCCGATGAGCATGCGTTTCGAAGAACTGGACTTCCAGCCGACCGCGATGGGCGACCTCACGCTCCGCAGACGCCGTGAACCGACTCTCGACGTGGATGTGTTCGAGGTGAAGCTCGGCGAGGAGTTCCTCATGTCGAGCCTGTTCACCGTCGCGGAGGAGGAACTCGCCCACCTCGGCCTCGCCGCCGTCGAGGGTGAACGGCTGGATGTGCTGGTCGGCGGCCTCGGACTCGGCTACACCGCCGTGGCCGCGCTGGCCGATTCCCGCGTGGGCACCCTCACCGTGATCGACGCCCTGCCGGCCGTGATCGACTGGCACCGGCGGGGCCTGCTCCCCGTCTCGGAGTCGCTCGTCGGAGATTCGAGGACGAGCCTCGTGCGCGACGACTTCTTCGACCTCATGCGCCGCGACCTCGCGCCGGACTCCCCGCGCTACGACGCCATCCTGCTCGACGTCGACCACTCGCCTCGCCACCAGCTGGACCCGAGCCACGCCGACCTGTACACGGCCCCTGGGCTGCGCGCGCTCGCGCGCCACCTGCGCGACGGCGGCGTCTTCGCGCTCTGGTCGGACGACCCGCCGGACGACGAGTTCATGACGATCCTCGCCTCGATGTTCCCCTCGCCGGTGGCGCACATCGTCGACTTCGACAACCGGCTCACCGGCGGCACCTCCTCGAACACCGTTTACGTCGCGCGGCACGCCGGCTGACCGGGCGGGCCAATCGGGGTACAAAACGCGTCCCCCCTACTGGGGACTGGGCTGGCGGCGCCGAATGTACCATCTTTAGGGGTAGAGAGACCCTTCTTGGATGGAGGGTCTGAAAGACAAGGAAGACCGATGCGACCCGAAGCACAGGTTCACTACCTTTCCCGCCATACCTTCGACCCGAGCGACGCGGCGGTGGCCGCGAAGGCCATCATCGAGTCCGAGATGGCTCACCGGATGGACCTCGTGCACCAGCTCGCCGTGCGCCTGAGCGCGCTCGAGGCCACCATCACCGCGGTGGATACCGCTCGGCACGCCGCGATCGCGGCGGGCTGGACAGAGGCCCAGCTGCTCGAGCTCGGCCTCGGGGCGGTGGAGAACTCCCCGTCCGCCGGACGCCGGGTCGCCAGGCCAGACGAACTTCCCGTCGAGCCGACGCTCGAGGCCGTGGCCGAGCCGCTCGCCGGCTAGAGCGCTCCAGCCCCCAGCCCCCCCGTCGCGGCGGGGATACCGCGTGGTGGCGGGGAACACGCCTCCCTCCGCGATGCGGTTTCCCCGCCGGAGGGACGCAGGACTCCCGCCGCGAGGGGTCGCACGGGGTGTGCAGCCCGGCCGCGCCGCGCGGCTCCCCGGTTCGCGTGAAAGACTGGCGGCACGCATCCGTCTGGCCAGGAGGAACGTCATGTCATCGCTCGAGCGGCACACAGACTACGGCTCGACCCCGCTCTCCGCGGCGGACCTCGGATCGGACCCCATCGCCGTGTTCGGCGACTGGCTTCGGGCGGCCGAGGAGGCCGAGATCTACGAACCCAACGCGATGGTCGTGAGCACGGTCGAGGGGGAGCGGCCCAGCAGCCGAACGGTGCTGCTCAAGGGGTTCGGCGCGAGCGGCTTCGATTTCGTCACCAACTACCGGTCGAGCAAGGGCCGCGCGTTGCTCGCCAATCCGGCCGTCTCGCTGCTGTTCCCGTGGTACTCGCTGCGGCGGCAGGTGATCGTCTCGGGCTACGCGCGCCCCGCCGAGCCCGGTGTGTCCGACGCCTACTTCGATGCGAGGCCGCGCGAGTCGAAGCTGGCCTCGATCGCAAGCGACCAGTCGGAGCCGATCGCGTCGCGCGATCTGCTCGAGCAGCGGATGCGCGACCTTCTCGAGCGGTATCCGGAGGGCAGCGAGATCCCGCGCCCGGAGAAGTGGGGCGCGTTTCGCGTGACCCCGCGCAGCATCGAGTTCTGGCAGGGCAGAAGCGCGCGATTCCACGACCGGCTTCGCTTCACCTCGACGGGCGCCGCCGCGGACGGCTGGACCCTCGAGCGCCTGCAGCCTTAGGCGGGCCCTCAGGTGAGGTGGTCGAAGTCGCCCCGCACCCAGCCCATGTAGCGGTCGGCCGAGCGCCGCACGACCTCGCTCGCACCGGCCGGGATCACTCCGCCGAAGTTGCCGTAGAGGCGGTCGAACGGAACGCGGTTCACTGCGTTCGTGACACGGTCGACGACCGCCGCGGAGAGCGGGATGGTGTTGGCGAAGCTGCGCATGAAGGTGACCCAGTTGCCGTCCGGGCCCGGGAAGATCGTGTCACCGGCGAGCAGGACGCCGCGACCGCTCGCCCCGCGCGCCCAGCGCGCGACGAGACTGCCGGGGAAGTGCCCTCCCACCGTGCTGATCGTGACCCCCGGCAGCACCTCGAGGTCTCCGGAGAAGTGGATGATCGACGGGTCTGGTCGCTGCACCCAGGACCGATCGGCCTCGGCCACCATGACCGGCACGTTGCCGAGGGCGCGCGACCACGCGACCTGGGCGCCGTACATGTGCGGATGACTGGCCACGATGATGGATGCCCCGCCCAAGTCCCGCACGAGCTGGGTGCTCGCCTCATCCACGAATCCGGTCGGGTCCCACAGCAGGTTGCCCTCCTCGGTGCAGAGAAGCAGGGACTGCTGTCCGAGCCCGATCGGCGGGGCGGATCGGATGCCGTACAGGTCGGGCTCCACCTGATGCACCTCGAGCTCGAAGCCGGAGTCACTCATCTCCTCGAGCGAGGTCCAGGCCTGCCCCGTGCGCGGCACGAACTGGCGCTCGTCGGTGCAGATCGCGCACAGGGCGGGAGGTGCCTCGGTGTCCGGGTATTCGACGGCGCAGGTGGAGCAGATCCATTGGGTCATGTCGTGGTTCGCATTCGGTCCACCGCGTCGGCGAGGTACTCACCGATGGCGAACGAGGAGGTGGCGGCGGGGGACGGCGCGTTGAGGACGTGCAGCACGTTGTCGGCCTCGCGCACGAGGAAGTCGTCGAGAAGCTGGCCCTGCGCGTTCATCGCCTGCGCTCGGATGCCCATCGGCCCGCGCTCGAGGTTGCCCGGAAGCACGTCTGGCACGTACTCCTTCAGCGAGGCCGCATACGCCCTCGCCGACACCTCATGCGAGAACTCCGTCCAGGCGGTCGGCAGGTTCTTCACCGCGAACTTCCAGAAGCCGGCGTAGCCGAGGGAGGAGACCGCGTCCCGCGGGTCGACGGCCCACTGCTTGTAGTCGTGCCGGCTGAAGGCGAGGAAGGCGTTCGGCCCGGCCCAGACCTCCCCGTCGATTCGCCGCGTGACATGAACCCCGAGGAACGGCAGGCTCGGGTCCGGCACCGGGTAGATGCTTCCGCGCACCCCGTCGGCAATCTCCCCGGTGACGCGGTACCAGGTGCCTCGGAACGGCAGGATCCGCACGTCGCGCGCCACGTCGCCCGCGAGGCGATCGGCCTGCAACCCACCGCAGACGATGGTGATGCGACCCTGGATGGCCTGCCCGCCCGGGCCGTCGACGGTGCTGCCGTCGGCCACGCTGCGCACCCGGCTCACCGGCCAGGAGGTGCGGATGCTGCCGCCGAGCCGCTGGATCTCCGTCGCCAGAGTGCGCGCGACCTCGGCGAAATTCACCACGGCGGTGTCGGGAGAATGGATGGCGGCCACCCCGTCGGCGACCGGCTCGATGCGCCGCAACTCCGCCCGATCGACCCGCCGCAACCCGGGCACCCCGTTCTGCGAGGCCCGATCGAAGAGGTTCGCCAAGCCGTCCAGCTCGCTCTCCGACTTGGCCACCACCAGCTTTCCGTTGTGGTCGATCGGAATGCCGTGCTCCGCGCAGAACTCCTTGAGCAGGCCGCGGCCGCGGCTGCACAGGCTCGCCTTGAGAGAACCGGGAGCGTAGTAGATGCCGGCGTGCACGACGCCGGAGTTGTGGCTCGTCTGGTGGGCGGCGATCGTGGGTTCGGCATCCACCACCACCAGCTGCAACCCCGGTCGCCGGGTGAGCATCTGCCACGCCGTGGCGAGTCCGATGATGCCGCCACCGACGACGACGACGTCGACGCGCTCGGACGGCTCGGGCTGGGTTGCACTGTCGTTCACTAAAGCCTCGTCTCGATCGCTCGTGCCGCGCTTCGGGTGTCGCGACTCGTGTTGAGATTTTCACACGAGATCGCCGGTTCAGGGTAGCGGTCTCGAATCCGTGCGCTGCCAGCCTGCTCCCTTAGCCTTGGGCGCATGGCTAGAAGCATCGCAACCAACACCGTCGTCGACCGCTCCGGGATGCTCGACTTCGTGCGTCCCCGGCACCGCATGCTGCTCGCGACAGCCCGCACGGACGGTCGCCCGCAGATCTCGCCGGTCTCGGGAGGAGTCGACTCCGAGGGCCGGATCGTCATCTCGTCCTACCCGGCCAGGGCGAAGACGCGTAACGCCGAGCGGGACACCCGGGCCTCGGTGCTCGTGCTCTCCGACGACTGGGACGGCGGCTGGATCCAGGTGGACGGCGACGCCGAGGTTCTGCACATGCCCGAGGCCGCCGACGGCCTCGTCGACTACTTCCGCTGCATTGCCGGCGAGCATCCGGACTGGCAGGAGTACCGCGACGCGATGGCCCTCCAGGACAAGTCTCTGATCCGCATCACGCCCACCCGGTGGAGCCCGATCTGCACCGGCGGCTTCCCCGCGGACGTCGCCGCTCGCCTCGACGAGCGGTAGTCGGCCGTCACACGGGCGCGCCGGGTCTCCCCGCGGCATAGGTTGGAGGGATGAGCCCCTCATCCCGTCCCCGCCCGGACAAGCACGACCCGGCCTCCCTCGCCTTCGGCACCCAGTCGGTGCACGCGGGCAACGAGATCGACGCGGGCAGCGGCGCCCTGCGCACCCCCATCGTGATGGCCAATTCGTACGCGCTGCCCGACGACCCGTCGACGCTCAGCTGGTCGGGAACGGATGTTCCGCTCTACACCCGCAACAGCGGCACCAACCAGCTCGGGCTGCAGCGCAAGCTCGCCGCGCTGGAGCGGGGGGAGGATGCCGTGGCGCTCGCGAGCGGAGTGGCCGCCCTGCACGCCATCTTCTTCACCGTGCTCAAGGCCGGGGACCACGTGGTGGTGGCCGACGTCACGTACGAGGCCGTCTTCCGCCTCTTCAGCGAGCTGTTGCCGCAGAAGTACGGCATCCGCGCCACCTTCGTCGACGCCGCGGACCTCGACGCGGTGCGCGCAGCCGTGAGGCCGGAGACCAGGCTCGTGCACATCGAGACGGTCGCCAACCCCACCACGAAGGTCACGGATGTCGCCGCTGTCGCGCGCATCGCCCACGAGGCGGGCGCGCTCGTCTCGATCGACAACACCTTCACCCCGCCGCCGCTGTTCCGGCCGCTCGAGCACGGCGTTGACCTCGTGGTGCACTCGCTCACCAAGTACATCAACGGGCACGGGGACGCGATCGGCGGGGCGGTGATCGGCAGCGCGGAGCTCATCCGGCGCATCAAACTGGACGCCATGGTCGATGTCGGCGGCGTCATCAGCCCGTTCAACGCCTGGCTCATCATGCGTGGCTCGGTCACCCTCCCGCTGCGGATGAGGCAGCACTGCGAGTCGGCCCTCGCGATCGCCGAGTTCCTGGCCGGCGACGACCGCGTGGCGTACGTGGCCTACCCGGGACTGGCGTCGCATCCGCAGCACGACACCGCGGTGCGGCAGTTGCCGAACGGATTCGGCGGCATGATGGCCTTCGCGGTGAAGGGTGACAAGGCCGCACAGAACCGGTTCGTCTCGAACCTGCGGGTGATCACCTCCGCCGTGTCGCTCGGCCACGACGAGTCCCTGATCGTGCACGTGGACAACTCCGGCCCCCGCGTGCCCGCCTACCCGGCCGAGTTCCGCGAGTTCGGCCACCTGCGGTTCTCGGTGGGGCTGGAGGACGTGGACGACCTCATCGCCGACCTCTCCGCCGCGCTCGACGACACCTTCGCGTAACGGTCACCGGTTTCGGCGCGGTGTCGCGGCGAGGGTTGTCGCGGGCCCCGGTCTCGCGGCGGGGGAAATCACCCGCTGCGGCGGAGATACTGCGCGGCGGAGGGACGCGGGCCCCCCGCCGCGAGGCCATTTCTCCGTCCGCGAGCAGCCCGGGCCGCGAACGTCTCCCGCCGCGGGGTAACGTCTCCCGCCGAGAGGGCATCCCGCCGTGAACCATCGCGCCGTGAACCGTCGCGCCGTGAACCGTCGCGGCGAGAACCGCGCGGCGAGCAGCAGCGCCGCGAACCGCCGGCGCGACAACCTCAGCGCGCGGACATCCGCTCGATCGCCTGGGGCGAGAGCGCGAACTGCAGCGCAAGGATGCACGCCCCGATCACGGCCGCGTTCTCCGCCGTGCGGGACTGCACGATCGAGAGGTGTTCGGTGGCGAGCGGGGTGGAGCTCTGGTACACGACCTCCCGCACGCCGGCGAGCAGGTGTTCGCCCGCCCGCGTGACCGAACCGCCGAGAACGATCACGGAGGGGTTGACGAGGCTCACGCAGGTGGTGAGCACCTCACCGATGTCGCGCCCGGCCTGCCGCACCGCACGGATCGCGCGCAGGTCGTTGCGACGCAGAAGGTCGATCACGTCGGCCATGGTCTCGACATCCGCCCCCTCGGCGCGCACCTGCCTGGCGATGGCGGGGCCAGAGGCCATGGCCTCGAGGCAGCCGAAGTTTCCGCAGTGACAGGCCACGCCCTTGCCCCGCTCGATCCGCACGTGGCCGATGTCGCCGGCGGAGCCCTGCGCGCCGCGCTGGAGGAGACCGCCGGAGATGATGCCGGAACCGATTCCCGTCGCGACCTTGACGAAGAGCAGGTCGGAGACCTCGGGGAACGACCGGGACTGTTCCCCGATCGCCATGATGTTGACGTCGTTGTCCACGAGTGCGGGCACCCCGAGCGCGTCGAAGATCCAGCCGGGTACGTCGAAGCCGTCCCAGCCCGGCATGATGGGCGGGTTCACTGGTCGGCCGGTGTCGTGCTCGACCGGCCCGGGCAGGCCCACTCCCACGGCGAGCAGGTCGGCGGGCGAGCGGCCCGCCTCGGCCAGCAGGCTGCGGGTCTCGTCGACGACCCAGGTGAGCACCTTCTCCGGCCCGTCGGCGATGGCGAGCGCCTCGCGATGGGTGAGCAGGATGGCGCCGCTCAGGTCGGCAACGGCGATGGTCGCGTGGGTGGCGCCGAGGTCGGCCCCCACCACGACCCGGGCGGAGGGATCGAGGGCGAACTGGGAGGGCGGCCGCCCGCCGCTCGACGCGCCCTCGCCGATCGGGCGGATCAGACCGAGTTCGAGCAGGGCGTCGAGACGCAGGCCGACGGTGGAACGGGCCAGGCCGGTGGTGTCGGCCAGTTCGGCCCGAGTCCTCGGCCTGCCGTCGCGCAGAAGCTGGAAGAGTTCGCTCGCCCCGGACAGCCCGGCGGGTACTGGCTTCTTCGGGGCGACCATTTCGCAAGTAAAGCACACCCCGTCGATGGACAGAATGGATACGGCTGACAAACATCCGACTTTTGTTTGATTTTCGACACAAGTCGGTCGTACACTCGACAGGCGTGCTCGGGGCGTATCCAACCACGCACCGCGAGCCGAATGAACTCAACGAGGAGACCACGTGTCTACAAGCCAACTTTCCGTGCAGCTCTACTCCGTGCGCGATGCCCTCGCCGCGGATCTCCCCGGCACGCTTCGCCGCGTCGCCGACCTCGGCTATACCAACGTCGAACTCTTCGGATTCGTCGACCTGGCCGACCAGTACAGCGAGCTCCTGCCCGCGGCGGGCCTCAGCGCCCCCTCCGCGCATGGCAGCCTGCTCGGTGCGAACCTCGACGGCATCTTCGCCGCGGCCACGAAGATCGGCGTGACGACGCTCATCGACCCGCACATCGACCGCAGCCTTTGGAGCAGTCGTGAGGACGTCGCCGCGTCGGCGACCCAGCTCAACGCCATCGCGCTCAAGGGCGCCGACCACGGCCTCACCATCGGCTACCACAACCACTGGTGGGAGACCGAGAACCGCATCGACGGCACCCCCGCGCTCGAGGTCTTCGCTGACCTGCTCGACCCGGCCGTGATCCTCGAGGTTGACACCTACTGGGCAGAGGTCGGCGGAGTCTCCGCCGCCGAGCTGCTCACCAGGCTCGGCGATCGCGTGCAGCTGATCCACGTGAAGGATGGCGCTGTCACCCAGGACGACCAGGATCAGGTCGCGGTCGGCTCGGGCCGCCTCGACATCCCGGCGATCCTCGCCGCGGCACCTCAGGCGCTGCGGGTCGTGGAGCTCGACGGTTTCGCCGGCGACGTCTTCGACGCCCTGCGGGACAGCTTCGCCTACCTCACCGCGAACGGGGTGCAGGCATGACCCGCACCGGCCGCGTCGGAGTCGGCGTCATCGGCGCCGGCGTCATCAGCAGCGAATACCTCGACAACCTCACCACGTTCCCCGACCTCGAGGTGCTCTTCGTCGCGGACATCGACCTCGACCGGGCCAGGGCGCAGGCGGAGAAGTACGGCGTCGCGGCCAGCGGCACTGTCGCCGAGCTGCTCGCCCACCCCGACATCGAGATCGTCGTCAACCTCACCCTGCCCGCCAACCACGTGGATGTGGCTCTCGCCGCGCTCGCGGCCGGCAAGAACGTGTGGACCGAGAAGCCGTTCGCCCTCGACCGGGAGAGCGGCCGTCGTCTGCTCGACGAGGCGGAGCGGCTCGGCCTTCGCGTCGCCACCGCGCCGGACACCTTCCTGGGCGCCGGGCTGCAGAGCGCGCTCCGCCTCATCGCCGACGGTACGGTCGGAACGCCGCTCACGGCCCTGGCGCTCATGCAGTCGCCCGGACCGGAGTCGTGGCATCCGAACCCGGAGTTCCTCTTCCAGACGGGCGGCGGGCCGCTCTTCGACATCGGCCCGTACTACCTCACCACGCTGGTGCAGGTCTTCGGACCGGTGCGCCGCGTCACCGCGGTGGGTTCCACCTCGCGCCCCGTGCGGGTGATCGGCTCCGGCCCGCGTGCCGGCACCGAGTTCCCCGTCACGGTGCCGTCGCACCACGGCGCGCTCATCGAGTTCGAGAACGGTGGCTCGGCGCAGACGATCTTCAGCTTCGAATCGCACCGCTCGCGGGCGGGATTCGTCGAGGTCTCGGGCACGAAGGCGACGATCCAGTTTCCGGACCCGAACACGTTCAACGGCGACTCGGTCATCTTCGACGGAACGGATAACGACGGCCGTGCCGTGCCGGCCACCGGCTCCTTCGCCAGCCGGGGTACCGGCGTCGCCGAACTCGCGCAGGCCATCCGCTCCGGTGGACCGGAGCGCGCGTCCGGGGCGCAGGGGTTCCACGTGCTCGACGTCATGGTGTCCATCGCCGAGTCGGCGGAGCGCGGCGAGACGGTGACGGTGGAGAGCAGCTTCGAGAAGGCCTCCCTCGTGCCGGCCGACTGGAACCCGACGGTCGCCACCCTGTGAGCGATCGCCAGTGACTTCCGCGTCCGCCCCGCTCCGCGTCGGCTTCGGCGGCGGCGGCTTCATGGCCGCCGTGCACAGCCGCGCGGCGCGGGCGGCCCGCGCCTCGCTCGTCGGCATCGTCTCCTCCAGCGCCGCCTCGTCGGAGCGGGCGGCCGACCTGCTCGGCTTCGAGCGCGCCTATCCGTCAGCCGATGCGCTGCTGGCCGACCAGACCATCGACGTTGTGCACATCGTCACGCCCAACGCCACCCACTTCGACCTCGCCCTGGGCGCGGTGAAGGCGGGCAAGCACGTCGTGTGCGAAAAGCCGCTGACCACCTCCACCGCGCACGCCGCACTGCTCGCGACGGCGGCCGAGGAGGCCGGGGTCACGGCCACGGTTCCCTTCGTCTACCGGTTCCACCCGATGGTGCGCGAGGCCCGCGCCCGGGTCGCCGCGGGCGAGGCCGGCAGCCTGCTCAGCATCCAGGGCTCATACCTGCAGGACTGGCTGCTGGCGGCGAGCGACGACAACTGGCGGGTCGACGAGTCCCTCGGCGGCCCCTCTCGCGCGTTCGCCGACATCGGATCGCACCTGTGCGACCTCGTCGAGTTCGTCACCGGTGACCGGATAACTCGCCTGCAGGCGATCACCCGCACGGTGTTCGACGAGCGGTCATCGCGCCCGGTGACCACCGAGGATCTTGCCGCGGTGCTCTTCACCACCCGGGCCGGCGCGCTCGGCACCCTCCTGGTCTCCCAGGTCGCTCCCGGGCGCAAGAACCGCCTGCACGTGGAGTTCCACGGCAGCGAGGAGTCGATCGCGTTCGATCAGGAGAACCCCGAGGTGCTCTGGCTCGGCAGGCAGGCCGGGTCGCAACTGCTCACCCGCCAGCCGGGGCTGAGCGCGGACGCCGAGCGCCTCGCCGTGCTGCCGCCCGGGCATCCGCTCGGCTACCAGGACGCCTTCTCGGCATTCGTCGCCGACACCTACGCCGCGATCGGCGGGGAGTCGCGCGACGGCCTCCCCACCTTCGAGGACGGCCTCCGAGCGGTGACGCTCACGGACGCCGTGCTCGAGTCGGCGCACACCTCCAGCTGGATCGACATCGAAGGAACGAACCCATGACCGAAACGCCAGTCTCGTCAACGCATCCGGTGACCCTGTTCACCGGCCAGTGGGCGGATCTGCCGCTCGAAGAGGTGGCGAAGCTCGCCGCCGGCTGGGGCTACGACGGCCTCGAGATCGCGTGCTCCGGCGAGCACCTGGACGTCTGGCGCGCCGCCGAGGACCCGGCATACCTGCAGGGCCGTCTCGACCTGCTCGATCGCTACGGGCTGAAGGTGTTCGCGATCTCGAACCACCTCAAGGGCCAGGCGGTGTGCGACGACCCGATCGACTTCCGGCACCAGGCGATCGTCGGCTCCCGCGTGTGGGGCGACGGCGAGGCGGAGGGAGTGCGGCAGCGGGCAGCGGAGGAGCTGAAGCTCACGGCCACGGTCGCCCGCAAGCTCGGCGTGGACACCGTGGTGGGATTCACCGGCTCGAAGATCTGGCCATACGTCGCCCAGTTTCCCCCGGTGCCGGCCTCGGTGATCGACGCGGGCTACCAGGACTTCGCCGATCGCTGGAACCCCATCCTCGACGTGTTCGACGACGAGGGCGTGCGGTTCGCGCACGAGGTGCACCCGTCGGAGATCGCCTACGACTACTGGTCCACGGTGCGGTCGCTCGAGGCGATCGGGCACCGGGAGGCGTTCGGGATTAACTGGGATCCGTCCCACATGATGTGGCAGGACATCGACCCGGTCGGCTTCATCGTGGACTTCAAGGACCGCATCTACCACGTGGACTGCAAGGACACCCGCCTGCGCCCGAAGAACGGCCGGGCCGGGGTGCTCGGCTCGCACCTGCCGTGGGGCGACCCGCGACGCGGCTGGGACTTCGTCTCCACCGGGCACGGGGACGTGCCGTGGGAGGACGCGTTCCGCGCCCTCGAGTCGATCGGCTACAGCGGCCCGATCTCGATCGAGTGGGAGGATGCCGGCATGGACCGGCTGCACGGCGCGAAGGAGGCCATCGGCTTCATCCGGTCGCTGCTCTGGGACCTGCCGACGGCATCCTTCGACGCCGCGTTCAGCAACCAGGACTGAGCCGCACACGCGGCGGAATCGCGAGGGAGGGGTCGGGGAGGTCCCCTTGCACGGGGGCTATCGCTGCACGCGAGAACCTGTCAGGTTTGTTTCATGGGCATCGACGGAGATCGCGGTTCGCTGTGCCGCGTGCCGGATGCGCGGGACGCGGACTGTGCCGCATGCGGTTGAACACCCTTTCGACGGGCGAGCGGCGAATGAGCCGGCTCGCGGTAAACGTCGCAATGGCGCTCGTGGTGGTGGGCCACGCACTCGAGGTCTGGGTGTTTTCGCTGCTGCTGTCGATCGGCGGACCGTCGCCGACCACGGAGCAGGGGATGATCGTCAACGCCTGCGTCGTCGTCGGCTTCTTCGTTCTCGCCGGCGTCATCGCGACGCTGGGACGCTACTGGCCGCTCGCCGTCGCGCTCACGTTGTACTCGGTGGCACTCGCGTTCCTGCCGGGAATCGGCGTGTTCACGGCGCTGCCGGCCGTGCTCGTGTTCCCCGCGCTGTGGTGGCGGCACGGCAATCTCATCCAGAACCTGGACGACGCGGAAGGCCTGGCGGCCCGCCGCTAGCGCGAGCGCTTGTCCCGCGATCCGTCCTGGGACTTCGCGTCCTTCTTCTCCGCCGCGCTCCGGTTCTCGGCGAGCAGCCGCTGGTGCGCGTGCAGCGACTTCACCCGGGCGTTCTCGTCCTGCACCTCGGCGTGCACGGCGCGCTCGCGCACGAGCCAGGCCGGGGGCTGCTTGAGCAGGGCGCTGATCTCCTCGGTTGTGAGCGGCTCGGTCACCTCGCCACGGGCGAGCCCGGCAATCGACACGCCGAGTTTGCGGGCGACCTCGGGCCGCGGGTGTGGGCCGGTCTTGCGCAGCTCGACGAGCCAGACCGGAGGGTTGGCGATCAGTTCGTTCAGTTCGGCCCTGGACACTGTCGACTGCTGGAACGACTCGGGGGTCGCCGGAAGGTAGATGCCCAGCTTCTGGGCCGCCGTGGCCGGCTTCATGGTCTGGTTGGATTGCGCGGAGGTCATCAGGTCAGCGTAGCCTGAGAGGCCTCCCGTGCCATCAGCGCGTGGACTCAGCGAGGGGATGACCGTGAACGAGGATGTCGCGCCGTTCACCATCGCGTTCGTCGCCGGGGTGACCCTCACCCGCTGGACGTCGGCGTGGGAAGACCGCCGGCCGGGCATCCCGCTCGCCTTCCTTCCCGGGGGAACCGCCGAGCAGGCGGAGGTTCTGCACGAGGGCCGGGCCGACGTGAGTTTCGTGCGGTTTCCGGTGGACGGCACCGACCTGAGCGTGATTCCCCTCTACTCCGAGGTGGCCGTCGTCGTCGTGCCGAAGGATCACCCCGTCTCGCTGTTCGAGACCGTGACCCTCGCCGACCTCGCGGAGGAGACCATCACTCCGCCGACCCTCTCGCCGGGGGACGCGGTCGAGCTCGTGGCTGCCGGCGGAGGAGTGGTGATCCTGCCCCAATCGATCGCGCGGATGCACGGTCGCAAGGACGTGGTCGCCCGCCCCGTGGTCGACGCGCCGGAGACGCGCATCGCGATCGCCTGGCTCGCGGCCAACACGACCGAGCGGGTGGAGGAGTTCGTGGGAATCGTGCGCGGCCGCACCGCCGCGAGCTCCCGGGCTACGCCGACGCCGCCGGCCGAGCCGAAGCCGCCGCGCGAGGCCAAGCCCCGCCCCAAACAGCAGTCGCAGGCCCAGGCCCGTGCGGCCGCGAACCGCCGGCGCCGGTCCGGCCGCTGAGCCCGGCATCCGCCGCCGTACCCCGCCGCCCGGCTCCCTTCCGCCCACTTCCGAAATCCATGCATTCCTGCCAGACACGCCGCTCGGTGGAGCCAACACGCCGAGTGGGCCGAAGAGATGCATGGATTTCGGAACTGGCTGGGGAGTCAGGGTCGGCGGGGTGCGGTTTCTCTGCGACGCGATGACGGTCCAGGTGGTGCCGCGCCCACGGGCCTCTCAGCCGGAACATCCGTCCCACCCCTTCCGAAATCCATGCATTCCTGCCGGACACGCCGCTCGGTGGTGCCAACACGCCGAGTGGGCCGAAGAAATGCATGGATTTCGGAAGTGGGCGGGGCGCCAGGGTCAGGCCGAGGCGCGGTTGCGCCTCCACGCGACGACGCCCGCGACGATCGAGGCGAGGATGAAGAACCCGCCCACCGCATAGGCGGCGGACCTGACGGCGGGGATGCTGGCCGCAAAGTACCCGGTGACCACGAGCAGCACACCCCAGGCGAGCGCGCCGACGAGGTTCGCCGCGACGAACTTGAGGTAGTCCATGCGGGCGATGCCGGCCACCGGCGGAACGAGCACCCGGCCCCACGGGATGAAGCGGGCCACCACGACGGCCCACCAGCCCAGGTCGGTGTAGAACTTCTCCGCGCGCACGACACCGCGGCGCACCCACGCCCCGCTGCGCCGATCGAGGTAGGGGCGGCCGTAGTGCCGCCCGAGCAGGAAGCCGACCTGGTCGCCGAGGAACGCGGCGACCCCGACGCCGATGGCGAGCACCCAGATGTTGAGTGCGTCAGAGCCGGCGGCGAGCAGGCCGGCCGCGAAGAGCAGTGAGTCGCCCGTGACGAAGGGGATGAACACGCCGATGAAGAGTCCGGTGCCGGCGAACACGAGGCCGAAGACGATGGCGTAGAAGAGGATCGGCCCGAAGGTCGTGAGCCAGCTCGACACCTGCCCGTCGAGCGCTGCCGCGTGAACGGGCATGGTCTAGGCCTCTGGGTCGACCGGGTTATCGTCTGGCCGACCGCGGGACGCGAGTGAGGCCGAGCGCTCGGAGAGGCGGCGCTGCACATCGGCCTGGGCATCCGCGATCACCTGGGGGTCGAGGTACGGATTCTCGTGCTCGTTGGTGCCGTGGTGCTTCTCGATGTAGGCGTCGAGCGCGGGGCCCGACTCCCACGACGTGATCAGGCAGTAGCGGGGCTCCGGCCCCTTGTGCCAGACGGCGTGCCAGAAACGCTGGGTGTCCACGATGAGCTGGGCGCCCGCCGGAAGCGCGATGCGGATCTCGGATGACGGGTTGAAGCGGTCTTCGCGCAGGGTCAGGAAGGACTCGGCGTCATCCGTGAGGTTGAAGAACCCACGCACGATCCAGCCGCTGCCGTCCGGGTTGAGCCGGTTGTTGTCGTCCTGGTGCAGGTTGTAGAGCGTGTTGGCGTAGTCGTTGGGCTGCAACTCGATCACGCGGCACCGACCCACGTTCGCGCCCGGCTCGGTGGCCCGCCGCACGAGGTGAGGCGCCTTGGCGACCTGGGAGTCGATCCACACGCCGTCCTTGTCGGTCCGGGGCGGGGTGTGGTTCCAGAATCCGTTCACCTCGATCTCGCCGAAGGCGCTGGCGAGAGGCGCGAAGCGGGTGTCACCGGATGACTTCCAGTCGACGTATTCGAGGTCCAGCCACTCCTGGGGGTCGCTGCCCTGGTCGTATCGGTCCAGGATCACGAAGCCCTTCTCTTCGAGCAGGGCGGATTTGACGTAGCTCATGTGAGCCCTTTCAGGTAAGAGAACTAGCACGTTTTAACTAGCCCAACTTAGGCAACCCTAACAGCACGGTTCCGCGATTCTCGTGGGGATTCCGGGGCGACGGGGGTTTCGAATTCGGCGCGCTGGGCACCTCGAGCGACGCTAGGCGGCAGCGGTCGGCCGCGGCGGGCCGAAGGTCCCGTGGTGGCCTGACAAAGTCCCGTGCGGACAATAGGATCAGCCCATGAGCAGAGAACAGGGCCTCGGCGTCTACCGATTCTTTTTCGCCGCCCTCGGCCTTGCCGGCCTGCTCGCCCAGTACCTCTACAACCTGCAGAACATCCCCGACTACAAGCCGGTCAACTTCTTCAGTTTCTTCACCGTGGAGTCGAACATCATCGCGGTGGTCTCGCTCGCGGTCTCGGGCGCCTACATTCTGCGCGGGGCGCATCCCCGCTGGGTGGAGTACCTGCGCGGGGCGGCCACCATCTACATGACCATCACCGGCATCGTCTATGGGCTGCTGCTGCGGAACGTGGAGGTGGATACCGCGGTGCCGTGGGTGAACACGGTGCTGCACTTCGTGATCCCGGTGGCCATGGTGGTCGACTGGCTCATCGACCTGCCGAAGTTCCGCATCCACCTGCGTCAAGCCATGGTGTGGCTCATCTTTCCGATCGTCTACCTGGCCTACAGCCTCATCCGCGGCCCCATCGCCGACTGGTATCCGTACCCGTTCCTCGACCCGAGGACCGCGGGGTACGGTCCGGTGATCGTCACGAGCATCGGCATAGCCGTGGGCGCGTTCCTCTTCGCGTGGCTCCAGTCCTGGACCACGTCTCTTCGCATCCGGTTCGAGACCTCGACCGACATCGCGGCGGAGCAACCATGACCGGTGCGTCGAGGGATGAGCCGGGATTCGATCCACGATTCGACCCGGCGTTCCAGCCCGGCTACGACCCGACGGTGCACGGGCGAGAGCAGCGGCCTCCCGCGGAATCGAAGGTCGAGCGGAGCGATCGGGCCGTGCCGATCGTCGAGCCCGCACAGCCGATCGCGGTCGAGGAGGAGCCGGCCGCCGACGCCGAGCCGGAGACCATCTCCCTTCGGCCGAATGTGTTTCTCCTTGCGCTCTGGGTGCTCAGCGCGGTCTTCATCGGCATCGGACTCTACCTGCTGCGCTTCATCAGCGACCGCCTGGACACCCTCAACACGTCCGGCGGCGGGGGCAGCTCCGACTACTACCTGCTGCAGGCGTACACGATCGGCGCGCCGATGCTCATCGTCCTCGGTCTCGCCACGGCGACGGGCACGCTGTTCCTCTTTGCGGCGCGGTCGCCGCGCGGCCGTCGCTAGCCTTCCGGATCGGCCTTCGGCTGTTCGGGGCGGGGGAAGAGCGGCTCGAGGGGCACCGGAGTCGACTGCGCACGGGCCGACGCGAACGCGCGGCGCAGCACCGTGAATGCGCCGAGCGCTCCGAAGAGCAGCGCGAGCCCGAGGTTGGGCAGGTCGGACTTGAGCAGTTCGCCGAACACCGAGTTGAAGGACGGCCAGAAGCCCGGGGCCGCGAGAGCCTGGATCGGGTTGAGGCCGGTTTGGTCGACGACCGCCCGAACCCAGTCGGAGACGAGTCCGCAGTAGAAGCTCAGCAGGGGCGTCGCGAGCACGACCCCGGAGATGACGAGGGCGCCGCTGAAGCCGACCCGTCCGCCGGAACCCTTCCGATAGAGCCAGGCGGCCGCGGCCGCGACGACGAAGGCGACGATGGCCGAGACGACACCGAGGTTCCAGATCACGACCCAGAGGATCACCCCGACAGGCAGGGCGAGCAGGGCGAAGATGGCGCCCCGCACGACGTTCTCCAGTACGGCCGGTTGGTTCGATTCGGACAGGGCAGGCGTGGTCACAGAAATTTCCCCCAAGAAGTTGTGTGATCCACACCATAGCCCCACAGCAGAGGGATTATCAGCTTTGGCACCGAGGACACCAATAGACGTCCCGCAGCTCCAGAGCCGTGTCGCCCAGTTCACCGTGTTCGATCCGGGTTCCGCAGCGCAGACACGGCTTGCCCTCCCGGCGGTAGACCCAGGCGGTCTCGCCACGAAGCGAGCCCGTCGTCGTGCGCTCCACCCGATCCTTGTTGGCGTCGATGAGGCGTTGGGCGAGATCGACGAGTCGCTCCGGCCTGTCGACGTCTTCGACCGGGCGGGTGGGCAGGATGCCCCGCAGAAAACAGAGCTCGTTGCGGTAGACGTTGCCCAGGCCCGCCATCACCCGCTGGTCGAGCAGGGCGAGGCCGACCGCGCGGGACGGGTCGGCGGTGAGGCGCCGGAGGGCCTCGTCCGCGTCCCAGTCGGGCCCGAGCAGATCCGGTCCGAGATACCCGACGACGCTCGACTCGTCGTCGCGCGCCACGACGTCGAGCACTCCGAGCTCGAAGCCCACGGCCACCCAGTCATCGGTTTCGAGGATCGCCCGGGCCTGCCACGCCGGACGACGCCACTTCGTGCCGTGCCGGTAGAGGTGCCAGGAGCCCTCCATCTTGAGGTGGCTGTGGATGCTGTGCTCCCCAACGCGGATCAGCAGGTGTTTGCCGCGGCTGACGACGCTCTCCACGGTGTCTCCGGTGAGATCCACCGTCGCGAAGGCGGGAACCCGGATGTCGCACCGGGTGAGCGTGTCCCCGCGCAGTGCGGCGTCGAGGTTCTTCGCCGTGCGGTAGACGGTGTCGCCCTCAGGCACGCAACCGTAGTCCCTGCGGTGTGACGCTGAACCCCGCGGCGGCGAGGGCAGTGCCGACCGGGGTTCCGATCACGAAACTGCCGTCGACACGCTCCACCTTGAGCCGCCCGCGCAAGCGCAGCACGGTGCGCGCCAGCGACTCGGCGGCGGCGGCGATGGCCGGCTCCGACGCCCCGAAGGTGAGCATGGTCTTGCCGCCGCGCTCCACATAGAGGGCGAGCTCGCCGTCCACGAGCACGACGAGGGCGCCGGCCTTGCGTCCCGGCCGGTGACCGCGCCGTTCATCGTCGTCGGACGGGCTCACCGGCCAGGGCAGGGCGGCGCCGTAGGCGTTCGCCGGGTCGGTCGCGGCCAGCGTCAGTGCGGCGAGCGGGCGGTCCGGGTCCGGTTCGCGGGAGAAGGCGCGAAGCCGGTCGACCGTGGCGCCGGTGGCGAACTGCGCGGCGCCGAGACCCTCCACGAAGTAACCGCGTCGGGCCCGACCGGTCTGCTCGAATCCGCTGAGCACGCGATAGGCGAGCGCAAAGCCGCCCCGCAGACCCTCGCTCACGACCGATCCCCGGGTGACGACGCCGTACCGTTCGAGCAGTTGCTCCGCGGTCGCCACGCCGCGCACCGTCGCGTCCGGCTCGGCGAGGGGCAGGAGCGACCAGCGCCCGGCGGCGCTCGGCGGGCCGGCCTGGCTCGGCAGTGCAGCCCTCGCCCGCCCGCGGTAGGCGCGGGATCGCGGGACCGCCCTCGGCCGGGTGGTCGTCGCGCCGAGGTACGCGCGCAGCGGCGCGAGAGTGTCGTTGGTGACGAGCCCGGACCAGACCAGGTCCCAGAGCGCGGCGACGAGTTCGCCGTCGTCGGTGCTGCCGACCGCGTTGGACAACTGCCGGAAGAAGTAGGCTCCGCCACCGGCCAGGCTCGCGAGGATGCTGCGCTGGAGTTCGGTGGTCTCGGCGCCGGTCGGCTCCGGCAGGGTGAGGCCGGCCGTCTCGGCGAGGTGCAGGCTCATCCAGCCGTCGTTGCCGGCCAGCGCCCCGCCGCCCGACCAGATCACCTCGCCGCTCGCGGTCAGCTCGTCGAGCATCACGGGGGAGTAGCCCTGCACGCGGGACGGAAGCACGAGCGTCTCCCAGGCGGATGCCGGCAGCGCGACACCGGCGAGCTGGTCGATGACCGCGGCGAGGCCGTCGACCCCGCGCAGCGGCTCGTCGACGTGCTGCCAGGCCGGCAGGAACCGGGCGAGGGTCGCCGCATCCACCGGCTCCACCTCGTGCCGGAGCGCCGCGAGGGACCGGCTGCGCAGGCGGCGCAGAACCTCCACGTCGCACCACTCGCTTCCGGTCGCGCCGGGGCGGAACTCGCCCTCCGCCACGCGTCGCTGGGCGGCCAGCCGGCGCAGGGCATCCTGCACCACCGCCGTGCCGAGGCCGAAGCGTTCGGCGACGGCGGCGACGGTGAACGGCGCGTGGGTGCGGGCGAAGCGGCTCACCAGGTCGCCCAACGGGTCCTCCACCGGTTCGATGAACGCGGTGGGGATGCCGATCGGCAGCGGGGTGCCGAGGGCGTCACGCAACCGCGCGGCATCCTCGATGATCGCCCAGCGCTCGCCGCCGGCCCGCCAGATGCGGTTGGCCCGCTCGAGCTCGCGCAGGCCCGTGTCGAGGGTGCCCCCCGCCACGACCTCGGCCGCCGGCTCCAGCCTCTCCACGATCTCGGACACCGAGAGCGGCCCGAGCAGTCGAAGCAGGTCGACGACCCCCTCCAGCCCGCGGGCGCGTCGGTCGGGGGCCAGCCGCTGCAGTTCGAGCTCGGTCTGCTCGATCACCGCCGGGTCGAGCAGCTCGCGCAACTCGGCACGGCCGAGCAGCTCGGCGAGCAGGGTCGGGTCGAGGGACAGGGCGGCGGCCCGGCGTTCGGCCAGCGGCGAGTCGCCCTCATACATGAACGCGGCGACGTAGCCGAAGAGCAGGGAGCGCGCGAAGGGGCTGGCCTGCTGGGTCTCGGTCTCCACGATCCGGATGCGGCGGTTCTCGATCTGTTCGGCGAGCGCGGTGAGGGCCGGCAGGTCGTAGACGTCCTGCAGAACCTCCCGCACGGCCTCGAGCACGATCGGAAAGCTCGGGTACTTGCGCGCGACATCCAGCAGCTGCGACGCGCGTTGGCGTTGCTGCCAGAGCGGCGAACGGCGCCCCGGGTTGTAGCGCGGCAGCAGCAGCGCCCGCGCCGCGCACTCCCGGAAGCGCGAGGCGAAGAGGGCCGAGCCGCCCACCTCCTCGGTGACGATGTCGCGGAGTTCGGCCGGGTCGAAGACGAAGAGGTCGGCGCCCGGCGGTTCGCTCTCGGTGTCCGGGATGCGCAGGATGACGCCGTCGTCGCTCGCCATCGCGGCGCCCTCGAGCCCGAATCGCTCCCGGATGCGGGCTCCGACGGCGAGCGCCCACGGCGCGTGCACCTGCATGCCGTACGGGGAATGCAGCACCACGCGCCAGTCGCCGAGCTCGTCGCGGAAGCGCTCCACCACGAGGGTGCGATCGGTGGGCACGTGGCCGGTCGCCCGGCGCTGGTCGTCGATGAACGCCACCAGATTGTTGACTGCGCGCGGGTCGAGCCCGCCGGTGAGGGCGCGGGCCCTGGCCACCTCATCCGTCGCGGAGGAGATCTCCCGGGTGAACTCGCCGATGGCCCTGCCGAGCTCGGCGGGTCGCCCGATGCCGTCGCCCTTCCAGAACGGCACCTTGCCTGGCTGCCCGAAGGCGGGGGAGACGATCACCCGGTCGTGAGTGATGTCCTCGATGCGCCAGCTCGTGGCCCCGAGCGCGAACACGTCCCCGACGCGCGACTCGTAGACCATCTCCTCGTCGAGTTCGCCCACCCGTTTCGATTCGCTGCCCGAACCGCGCGCCGCGCCGTCGGCCGCGGAACCGACCATGAACACCCCGAAGAGGCCGCGGTCGGGGATCGTGCCGCCCGAGGTCACGGCAAGGCGCTGCGCTCCCGGTCGCCCGGTGAGCCGGCCGCCCACCCGGTCCCAGACGATGCGCGGTCGAAGCTCGGCGAACTCGTCAGACGGGTAGAGCCCGCTCAGCAGGTCGAGCGTCGCGTCGTAGGCCGAGCGGGGAAGGGTGGCGAACGGCGCGCTGCGCCGCACGGTCTCGAACCAGTCGTCCACGTCGATCGAGTCGAGCGCCACGGCGGCCACGGTCTGTTGGGCGAGCACGTCGAGGGGATTCTGCGGGATCCGCATCGCCTCGATCAGCCCGGCGGACATCCGCTCGCTCGCCACGGCGGAGTGGATGAGGTCGGCGCGGTGCTTGGGAAAGATGATTCCGCGCGATACCTCTCCCACCTGGTGTCCGGCGCGGCCCACCCGCTGCAGGCCGCTCGCCACGGACGGAGGCGACTCGACCTGGATCACCAGATCGACGGCGCCCATGTCGATGCCCAGCTCGAGCGAGCTGGTCGCCACGACGCAGCGCAGCCGACCGGACTTGAGGTCGTCCTCGATCAGGGCCCGCTGGTCCTTCGACACCGAGCCGTGGTGCGCGCGGGCGAGCAACGGGGCGGCCCCCGAGGTCTGGCCGGCCTGCGCCATCAGCTGGGCAGGCGGATGCGCCGGGGCGCTCGAAGACGGGGCCTCGGCGCCCACCGCCACGAGCTGCCGATCGGCCGCCTCGGCGAGGCGGTCGGAGTAGATCTCGTTGAGTCTCGCCGTGAGCCGCTCGGCGAGCCGACGGGAGTTGGCGAAGACGATCGTGGACCGGTGCTCGAGGATGCGGTCCACGATCTGTTCCTCCACGTGCGGCCAGATCGAGCCCTGGGTCGTCGTCGCCCCCGCCGCCGAGCCCTCGGAAACCGCCGAGGTGCCGAGCTCCGTCATGTCCTCCACCGGCACGACCACGGTGAGGTCGAACTTCTTCGTCGACTTCGGGGCGACGATCGTCACCGGTGCGCCGCCGGAGAGAAACCGCGCCACCTCCTCCTTCGGGCGCACGGTGGCAGAGAGGCCGATCCGCTGGGCCGGCCGGTCGAGCAGCAGGTCGAGGCGTTCGAGCGAGAGGGCCAGGTGGGCGCCCCGCTTCGTCGACGCCACCGCGTGCACCTCGTCCACGATCACCGTCGTCACGCCGCGCAGGGTGTCCCGCGCCGAGGCCGTGAGCATGAGGTAGAGGGACTCCGGAGTGGTGATCAGGATGTCCGGCGGGCGCCGCTGCAGCAGCCGCCGGTCTGACGAGGTGGTGTCGCCCGATCGCACGCCGACGGTCACCTCGGGGGGCGTCATCCCGAGCCGCTTCGCGGTCTGCGTGACGCCCACCAGCGGGGAGCGCAGGTTGCGCTCCACGTCCACCGCGAGGGCCTTGAGCGGGCTGATGTAGAGCACCCGGGTGCGGTGGTTCGGGTCGTCGGGGGCCGGCGTGGTCGCGAGCCGGTCGATGGCCCAGAGGAAGGCGGCGAGCGTCTTGCCCGATCCGGTCGGCGCGACGACGAGCGCGTTCGAGCCGCCCGTGATCGCGTCCCAGGCGCCGAGCTGGGCCGGTGTCGGCGCGCTGAAGGCGCCGGCGAACCACTCGCGGGTGGCCGGCGAGAAACGCTCGAGCACGGTGCTCATCCGTCTATCCTGCCCCGGCGGGCCGACATTGCGGACGCTCTTCGCTGACAGCGTTCCTCCGCCACCCGTCGGCGGCTAGAGCGGACGGTTCTGGCGCTGCACCCACTCGTAGTGGTCCCGCATCCCGCGTCGCACCCCGGCCCGGATCACGAGATAGCTGATGAAGATGCCGAGCGCGATGCCCGCCGCGTACAGGACGACGCCGATGATGATGGCCACGATGCCGAGGCCCTGAAATTGTGAGTAATCCATGGCTGATCGTGGCACAGGTCGCCGGTGCGCGTCACGTGCCGGCTTTAAGTGAGAATGGAGCATGAGCTCCGTAGGCACCCCCGATCCGAACTCCGGCTGGTTGTCCGATGAGGAGCTCGCCGAGACCCGGCGGCGACTGCCCCTGCTCTACGTGGAGGCAGTGCCGGTGCGCGTGGATGGCGTCGGCCAGGTGACCGAGGTCGGCATCCTGCTTCGCGCCAACGCGGCCGGGGCGATCACCCGCACGCTCGTCTCCGGACGCGTGATGTACGGGGAGAGCCTGCGCACGGCGCTGTTCCGGCACCTCGAGAAGGATCTCGGCCCGATGGCGTTCCCGCTGCTGCCGGCGAGCCCGGTGCCGTTCTCGGTGGCGGAGTACTTTCCGTTCCCCGGGGCCCAGTTCACCGATGACCGCCAGCACGCCGTCTCCCTCGCCTACGTCGTACCGGTGACCGGCACCTGCGACCCGCGCCAGGACGCCCTCGAACTCACCTGGATGACGCCCTCCGAGGCCGCATCGGATGCCGTCTCCGCCGAGATGGAGGGCGGCCGCGGCTCCCTCGTGCGGGCGGCACTCGCGTCGCTCGGCGCCCTCTACTAGCGCGGGTCTTCGGCGCCACGGTCGCGCTGCCTCGCGGCCGCGCGCCCGACTCGCGCGGCGCCTCGCCCTCGCGCCCTCGCTGCCTCACGGCCTCACGGCCTCACGGCCTCACGGCCTTCCCGGCATCCCGTGCCAGCGTGCATAACTCCTGCAAATCGCCTGCCTCAGTGCCGAGACTGCCCCTGTTCCGGCCTTTCGGCGTCGAATTGCAGGAGTTATGCACACACGCACGGCGCCGCGGCTCCACCCCACGGCTCCACCCCCCGGCTCCACGCGGCGGCCTCGTGCCCGGCTCTGCCCAGCTCCTCGTGCGCAGCTCTGCCCGGCTCCTCGTGCCGGCTCCCCGAAGCCCGGCGTGCATAACTCCTGCAATCCGCCGCTCCGGACCCCTGAACACCGGGTTTTCGGCCTCCGGGCGGAATATTGCCGGAGTTGCGCACGAGGCGGGGACGCGAAAGGGCCCCCGCACGAGTGCGAGGGCCCCTCTTCGAATGCTGCTGGCTAGCGGCCGCCGGCGCTGCGACGACGTCCGGCGCCGCCGCCCTGCGACATCCCGACGAGTCCGCCGCCGGAACCGGCGCGACCGGCGCCCGCTCCGCTGCCGCCCGAGCGGGGCGCGCTGGACGGCGCGTCACCGCTGCCGGTGCTGTAGAAGTTGCGCGAGCCGCCGGTGGCGCGGTCGGAGCGCGGGGCTGCCGATGATCCGTCCCGGTTGGCACGCTTGCGCTGGGCGTTCGCGCCCTGCGAGCGGCCCTGGCCCTGCGAGCGTCCACCCTGCGACTGGCGCGGCTGGCCCTGCGGCTGCACGGCGGCCCGCGGGGCGGGCTTGACCCAGGCCGCGACGTCGCCCACGAGGGCGGCGACGGCGGCCGAATCGGCGGTGACGTGCTGCGGGGTCACGGTGATCTCGGCCTTGCGGAGCAGAGCCGCGGTGTCCTTGCGCTGGGTGGGCAGCACGATCGTGACGACCTCGCCCTCCTTGCCGGCGCGCGCGGTGCGTCCGGAGCGGTGCAGGTACGCCTTGTGCTCGGCCGGCGGGTCGACGTGGATCACGAGCTCGATGTCGTCCACGTGCACGCCGCGGGCAGCGACATCCGTGGCCACGAGAACGCGGGAGGTGCCGGCGGAGAAGGCGGCGAGGTTGCGGTCACGCTGCACCTGCGAGAGGTTGCCGTGCAGGTCGACGGCCGGGATGCCGGCGTCGGTCAGCTGCTTGGCCAGCTTCTTGGCGTGGTGCTTGGTGCGCATGAAGAGGATGCGGCGGCCGGTGCCCGAGGCGAGCTTCTCGATGAGCAGGCGCTTGGCCTCCACCGAGTCGACCTCGAACACGTGATGGGTCATCGCGGAGACGTGGGAGGTGGCCTCGTCCACGGAGTGCAGCACCTCGTTGTGGAGGTACTTCTTCACGAGGCGGTCGACGCCGTTGTCCAGCGTGGCGCTGAAGAGCATCCGCTGTCCACTGTTCGGGGTCTTGTCCATGATGCGCGTGACGACCGGCAGGAAGCCGAGGTCGGCCATGTGGTCGGCCTCGTCGAGCACGGTGATCTCGATCGCGTCGAGCGAGACGAAGCCCTGCTTCATGAGGTCCTCGAGGCGGCCGGGGCAGGCCACGACGATGTCGATGCCGCCCTTGAGCGCGGCGACCTGTCGCTGCTGCGAGACGCCGCCGAAGATCGTGGTGAGCTTGAGGCCGTACGCCGAGGCGAGCGGCTCCATGGCCGTGGTGATCTGGGTGGCGAGCTCGCGGGTCGGCGCGAGGATGAGGCCGAGCGGACGGCCCGGGCGGCGCTGGCCGCCGGCGAGCTTGCCGCCGAGGCGGGCGATCATCGGCAGGGCGAAGGCGAGGGTCTTGCCCGAGCCGGTCTTGCCGCGGCCGAGCACGTCGCGACCGGCGAGCGTGTCGGGAAGCGTGTCGACCTGGATGGGGAACGGGGACTCGATTCCGGCCGCCGCGAGCTTCGCGACGAGCGGCTGCGGCACGCCGAGCGCGCCGAAGGAGGTGATGGTTTCAGACATGGTGATGGTGTGGTGCCTTTCGGGCATCGGTGCACACCGGGATGCGGTCGTGTCGATTGGCACGGCGCATCGGTGTGAATGGCGAAGGTGGCGATGGCCACATCCGTTCGCCGGAGAAGTATCTACGAGTCTGCCGAGGCGGACGAGAAGAGGGAGCGTTCAACGACGCAGGGAAACCGTCGTGGTTTCACAGGTATCCCCAGCATAGCACCCACGTGATTTCGGGCCCTCAGGCGACACCGCGCGGCTAATAGTTGCCGCTGTAGCGCTCGCCGGCCGGAATCTCCACGGGCACGCGGTTGCCGGCCTGGGCCAGCGGGCAGGCCCACTCCGGGTCGTATGCACAGCTCGGGTTGTAGGCGAAGTTGAAGTCGAGCACGAGCGAGTCCGGGCTGCCGCCGCGGCCGAGATCCGCGCCCTTGATCGTGTCGATGAGGTAGCGACCGCCGCCGTAGGTGCCGCCGACCGTGCCCGCGAGGGCGTCCTTCACCGGCAGGAAGATCCCGCCGCCATAGCTGCCGAGCTTCCAGACGTCGAGCGGGCCGACGCCGGGCACATCGGCGATGCCGATGAGGTCGAACGGCACGATCCCGTCGGTTCCCGTCTCGAAGTCCATGTGCTTCGGCTCCGCGGGGCGCACCTCCACCTCGAACCGCCAGGCCGGGTCGTACGGGGTCACTGGAAGTCCGGTGAACGCGGCGAGGTCCTCCGGCAGAAGCGGGGAGGCCGGATGCTCGGCGAACATCCGGTCCCGTTCCCGCCGCCACAGGTCGTGCGCGGCGAACAGGTCGGTGGAGGAACGCACCTCGGCGTAGAGGGCGAAGATCCGTCGGCGCCAGTCGGCGACGTCGAAGGGGGTCATGACACCCATCCGATCGTCTCGCTGAACACGGCCGAGCCGTCGAGGTCGGCGAGCTTGCGTCCGACGAACGCGCGCGCCCCATCCGAGGTCTGGATGCGCACGGCCGGAGTCTCGGCCAACAGAAGCTCCACGATGGCGGCGGCGGCACCGGCCGGCGTCTGGGCGGCTGCCGGGGAGAAGGCGGCGGTAGTTCGCGCGATGTAGCTGGCCAGCGCCGGACCGTAGGCCCCCGCCGCGGCGACCATCGCCGGCACGTCCACACCGACGTTGGCGACGAAGTCGCTGCTCACGGCGCCCGGCTCCACGAGGCTCACCCGCACGCCGACGGTCGCGGCCACGGGGGCGAAAGCCTCCATGAACCCCTCGACGGCGAACTTGGCGGCGCAGTACGCCTCGTTGAAGGGCTGCCCGACGATGCCGCCGACGCTGCTCACCGTGAGCACGCGTCCCTTCGACGCGCGCAGGTGCGGCATCGCCGCCCTGGTCGTGGCGACGACGCCGAAGAAGTTGACCTCCATCACGTCCCGCACGGCGTCGAGGCCCTCCTGCTCGATCGTGCCGACATGACCGGATCCGGCGTTGTTGATCAGGGCGTCGATCGCCCCGTGCGTGGCGACCGTCGCCTCGATGCAGGAGGCGATCGAGGCGGCATCCGTCACATCAAGCTGGCGGATGTCGACGGTCACTCCCGCGTCGGACGCCGCGGAGCGCAGGGCGTCGGCCTTGCCGAGGTCGCGCATCGTCGCGACCACCGTGTGGCCGGCCTGGGCGGCCTGAACGGCCACCTGCAAACCGATGCCGGTGGAGGTTCCCGTGATGAGTGTGATTGTCATCCCCGGAGGATATCCCCGCTCGGTGAACGGCGCGACCCCGCGGTGTTCACGTTCGGCCGTGTTCGGATCCGGCCGTTCTCAGATCCGGCCGCTCTCACCGCCAGGTGGGGGCGAATCGGCGCAGGCCGAAGGCACGCCACTGCCAGAACGCCCAATACGCGACCCAGAGCAGCGGGGTGACCGGGCCGGCGGTGAAGACGAGTTGGTCGCGGTACAGGGTGCGCCCGTCGGCGGTCGGGGCGATCGCGATGGAATGCTGCCACGAGGTCACGAGGGCGAGCGGCCCGCTGAGGCCCCGGCCGGTGTCGCGCATCACGCGGACCCCGTCCTCGCGTTCCGGGAACGAGATCCCGATGATCTGCTCGCCGATCGGCACGAGCCCGAACGCCTTGACGAGCACCGGGTGGTCGCCCGCCTCCCAGGCGTCGGGGAATCCGGCCGGCTCGAGCGACTCGAAGGTGGTGAATGGGGCCGACACGTCTCGCAGCCCTCGCGGGCTTCTGATGGCAGCCCAGGCGGCATCCGGTGGGCAGTCGAGAACGAGTTTGAGGAGCACTCTCATCGCGTCAGTCTGTCATCGTCCGGGGACATCCGCGGCCACGGGAATGCAGATTCGACGCGACGCGTTACTCACGAAAGGCAAGTTTTCGCACAACTGGAGGACCACATGAAGGCAGTACTCGGAGACATCGTCATCGCCGAAGCGGCCCAGGACGATCTGATCAAGATCGAGGGCAACTGGTACTTTCCGCCGCAGAGCGTGAAGAGCGAGTACCTCGTGGAGAGCGCCACCCCGTACACCTGCCCGTGGAAGGGCGAGTGCCAGTACTTCGGAGTGAAGGATGGCGACACGGTTCTGCAGGACCGCGCCTGGAGCTACCCGACCCCGTATCCGACCTCGTTCGAGCGCGTCGGCAAGGACTACAGCAACTACGTGGCGTTCTGGAAAGAAGTGCGGGTCACCGAGTAGCCCCCCGGTTGCTGAAACGCAGCCGCGGTCGCTGAAAACGCAGGAGATTCGGCGCCGCGGTACGCCAATTCGGGTGGTGACGTCGTTTCTCAGCCGGAACTCCTGCGTCTTCCGGGAGGGATGCGTGGAGACGGCTCTTGGCGTGTCGCCGTCGCCGGCGTTAGATTATTCGAACATAGGTTCGAAGGTCTGAGGAGGCGACCATGGCATTCACCCTGCAGGAGGTGGCCGTGTGGACCACGCCGCGCGGAGTCCCGCAGCGCCTGGTCTGGAACGGCACCCGGTGTCGCGTCACCGACACCCCGACGCGGCTGGAACCGGACTATTCCGCGCTCACCCATCCGGCCCCCTCGCTCGACGGCTGGCGCTTCCAGGGGTCGGACGACACGGGGACAACCCTCGTCTTCGACGTGCGGCTCGACCCCGAGTCGCGGGTCTGGCGGCTGATCCGGGTCTACGAATAGTCGCCGGCCGCGGCCCGCGCCCGGTGCGCGCGCACCTTGGAACGGTTGCCGCAGCGCTGCATCGAGCACCAGCGGCGGTTGTTGGATCTCGACTCGTCGAAGAAGATCAGCCCGCACTCGTCGGCCGCACACCGCCGAATGCGCCCGTGGGCGACCTCGCCGAACAGTTCGACGGAATCGCGGGCGATGCTCGACAGGGCCTGGCCGACGCGCACCGAGCTCCGCCCGGCCTGTCGGCTGCCCCCGGCAAGTGCGGGCGGGATGTTGGGGGTGGCCGCGTAGAGATTGACCGTGTCGATGTCGTCGCTGCTCGCCGGCCGACCGTCGCTCACCGCGTGCGCGAGGTTCGCGATGGCGGAGCGGAGGGCGAGCGCGTCAACCAGGTCGCCCTCGGTCGCCTCGGCCGTGACCCGGTCGAACCGACCGGCGAGCCAGTCGCCGAGGTCGCCCGGCGCCCGGAACTTCTCCCACTCGGGGTTCGCGCCCATCGATCCGGTGTACGCGAAGTCGAGACTGAGCGATCCAGAGTCGAACCACCACCGGGATCCGTCGGTCGAGAGGAACCATTGACCAGTATTCACGTAACCAATATAGTCGGTTACCATCTAGCGGCGAGGGGCGAATTCTGCCTGCACAGACGACCGGGGCGCGCAAAGTGCGAGAGGCTTGAGGCATGACAGGCGACAAGGGCACGACGGGCGACCAGGGCAAGGACTCGACCGGCAAGACGAAGGATGCCGGCTGGGAGGTGGGTGTTCGGGAGACGGTCACCGCACCCCTCGCGGTCGTCTGGGACTACCTGCTCGGCGATGGCCTCGCGGTCTGGCTCGGCGA
This sequence comes from Lacisediminihabitans sp., assembly GCF_043726815.1. NCBI lineage: Bacteria > Bacillati > Actinomycetota > Actinomycetes > Micrococcales > Microbacteriaceae > Lacisediminihabitans > Lacisediminihabitans sp. The sequence continues at coordinate 5,458 of NZ_JAYSJZ010000006.1, read as the reverse complement.
GACCACGCTCACCCGGGAAAAGGGTGCGCGGTACGAGACGCGGGATGCCGTGGTCGGCGAGGTGCGGTCATACACGCCGAACGCCAAGATCCGCCTCACCTGGCGCCCCGACGACTGGCCGCACGAAACCACGCTGCAGGTGACGGTGCGCGAGGCGGCGACCGGGACCACCATCGGCATCCACCACGAACAGCTGGCCGACCGCGACGAGCGCCGCATGATGCTCGGCCACTGGAAGAACGTGATCTGGCAGCTGACCGCACCGTTCGTGAAGTCGTCGACCCTGTCCTGAGCGGAGCGCCCTACCCGGCGCGGCGCTGCCGGGCGACCACCCGCTGCGTCCAGCTGATGGCGTTGGCCGGGTCGAATCGCCGCGAGCACCGGCCGCAGGCGAGCGCTCGGGTGGGCTTGCGGTAGCGGTAGTGCAGGTGCCCGGCGGGGCACTGGCCCACCCAGGGCGCGAGTTCGTTGGCGATCTCGCCGTCGTGCAGTCTCTTGCCCTCGTAGCCGAGGTCGGCGGCGACGGCCTTCCAGCGGGGGCCGTGACCGGCCCGCGTGCCGGCCATCGCGTGCGCAACCTCGTGCAGCAGCACCTGGTGCACCTCGTCGTCGTCGTACCGTGACGCGAGGTAGCGCGACACCGAGATGTTCTTCGAGGTGTAGTTGCAGAGGCCAGCCCGCGTCTTGGCCGAGTCGAAGGCGAACGACCAGCTCGGGTCGAGGTGCAGGGCGATGAGGGCGTTGGCCCAGGTGCGCACCCTGGCCAGGTCAGCCATTCTTGAGGCTCCGGCGCATGATCACCTCGACGGCGAAACGAGAGGCCTCGATCTGGTCCCGCGGGGCCTCGGTGCGCTGGCGGATGTCGAGGGCGTGCGCCACGGAGTCCTTGGCCTCCTCGTAGCGGCCGAGCTCGAACAGCACGGTGCCCTCGTGCTGCGCGGCCGTCGCCTCCAGTGCATCCCAGCTCTCGATGCGGGACGACGCGCGGCAGGACGCCATCTCGGCGAGCGCTCGTTCGAGGTCGCCGCGGTACTGGAACACGATCGCCCGGCGCAGCCTGGCCCGGGTGAGTTGTTCGCGGTCGCCGGTGAAGTGGGCGAGCCGAAAGCACTGCTCAGCGGCCTGGAGCGCCTCGTCGAGCCGACCCAGCTGGCGGTAGAGCTCGGCCTTCTCGCCCAGGGCAGCGGTGCTGCGGCTGTCGCCGAGTTCGCTCAGCCGCGCGAGCGCGGCGTTCTCGTCCACGATCTCGCGGAGGGTTTCTGGGTCAAAGGGGGTGATCATCCCTTCGAGGTTAACCCGAGGACACCGGTGCGAGGCGCAGCTCGACGAGCTTGTCGTCACCCTGGTGCGGAGTTCCCCGGCCGTCGGTGTTGTTGGTGAGTAGCCAGAGGGTGCCGCTCGGACCCGGCACGGCATCCCGAAGGCGACCGAAGGTGCCACCGAGAAAGGCCACAGGCGGCGCGGCGGTGGCGGGGGAGATCGCCCAGAGCCTCTCGCCGCGCAGTGCGGCCAGGAAGAAGGTGCCGTCGACGAAGGCGAGTCCGCTCGGACTCGCGTCGGAGGTGGGCCACTGGTAGAGCGGATCGACGAAGCCCGACCTCCCGCCGATGCCCTCCACCACGGGCCAGCCGTAGTTGGCCCCCGGCTCGATGCGGTTGAGCTCGTCCCAGGTGTTCTGCCCGAACTCCGCCGCCCAGAGTTGCCCGGAGGCGTCCCAGGCGAGGCCCTGCGGATTGCGGTGCCCCATCGAGTAGACGAGCGAACCGCGCGTGGGATTGTCGGCCGGCACGCCGCCGGTGGCCGTCATCCGCAGGATCTTGCCGTTCAGCGACGACGGGTCCTGCGCGCGCGACGGCTGTCCGGCGTCGCCGACAGTGGCGTAGAGCATGGCGTCCGGCCCGAACTTGATTCGCCCACCGTCGTGGTTGCCGGCCTTGGCGAGTCCGTCGAGCACGGTCTGGGGGCTGCCCAGCGCGTAGCCGCCGGGCGAGCCGGTGAGGGGCATCCTCTCGATGCGGTTGTCGGATGCCGTGGTGAGGTACGCGTAGAGCCAGGTGCGGTCGGAGGTGCGCAACACCTCGAGCCCGAGAAGGCCGCCCTCGCCCTGGTGCACCACCCCGGCCACGACCCCGACGTCGCGCAGCTCGCCCGCGGCGGTGAGCTCCCTCACGGTGCCGCTGTCCCGCTCGCTGATCAGGGTGGAGTCGGAGTCGCCGAGTCTCAGGATCGACCACGGGGCGGCGAGTCCCTGCGCGAGGATCCGCGGTTCCCCCACCGGCTGTACCGGCCCGGTCTTGACGCTGCTCGTGGCCGTGGGGGCGGGCGGCAGGGGAGTCGGCGAGGGCGACGGGGCCGTGCAGGCGGCGAGCACCAGGCACCCGGCCGCCGCGGCGGCCAGCAGGGGCACTCGGCGACTCATCGGCTAGTCCCCGCGGGTGCCGACCTGGAAGATGTTCTTCGAGGGGGGAGGGGACTGCACGGCCGTGTCGTCGGTCACGATCGCCGCGCCGGCGATCCAGTTGCGCAGCTCAGACCCCTCGACGACCTTTGACGGATGCGGCCCGCCGGCGAGGAGGCGCGGCATCCACTCGAGGGGGAGCTTCTCGCGCGACCCCACCAGCACGACGTTTCCGAACCGCCGACCCTTGAGGATCTGCGTCTCGGCGAGTGCGGCGGCGTGCCCGGTCGCGGCGAGCACCGTGGCCGCCTGGCCTCGGGCAAAGGCGAGCCCGGGCCCGTCGGCGACGTTGACGACGATCACGCCGCCCGGCTTCAGGAGGGACACGGCCTCCCGGTAGAACTCGAGGCTCGTCACGTGGGCCGGGGTGCGGGCGCCGCTGAAGACGTCGACCACCACGAGGTCGACCTGGCCGCGCAGGCCGCCGGGCAGGCGACCAAGCACCTCCCGCGCGTCGCCGTGGCGCACGCGGATCGATGCGCCGCGGGGCAGCGGCAGGGTCTCGCGAACGAGGTCGACGAGGTCGGTCTCGATCTCGATCACCTGCTGGCGCGACCCGGGGCGCGTCGCCTCGATGTAGCGCGGCAGCGTGAAGGCTCCCGCCCCGAGGTGCACAGCCGTGATCGGCTCGCCCGGGAGCCCGAGCTGGTCGATCACGTGGCCGATGCGTTGGATGTATTCGAAGAACAGCTGGCTCGGGTCATCGAGATTCACGTGGGACTGGGGTGTACCGTCCACGACGAGGGTGTAGCTGCCGGGCACCCAGCGGTCGGCCTCGATGACCGCGCGATAGCCGCTGAGCGCGAGGATCACGGATGCCGGTTCTGTCACCCTTCGACCCTGCCACAGAACTCCGGGCCCGGCACCCCGGACGGGTGGCCCCTTTAGTGGGGATTTGTCATGAAACGCGCATTCGGGCACAATCGACGCTGAGGAAAATTTGAGTGTTCGCGGGGGCGAGATGAGTTTGTACGACCAGCTCGGTGGCAAGCCCGGAATCAGGCGGCTTGTCGCCGACTTCTATGACCGCATCAGCTCCGACCCCGGGCTCGACCGGTGGTTTGCCCACGCGGACCACACCAGGTATCGCGCCCAGCTTCGGGCCTACTTCGCCGTCTCGCTCGGCGGTCCGGAAGAGTACCGAGGCGGCGACCTGCGCACGGTGCACGGCGGCATGGGCATCTCGCGGGCGGCGTTCGACACGGTGATCGACCATCTCTCCGCCGCGCTCCTCGCGGTGGAGGCGGATCCCGATGTGGCCCGCAAGGTCACCAAGCAGCTTCGCTCCCTTCGCGCCATCGTGGTTGCGCCGCCGGGCGTCTAGGCCCGCCAGAGCCACCGGAACTCGCCGGAGCTCGTGGGCGCTCGCTCACGGCGGGAGTTGCGACGTCGCGGCGGGAGTTACGGCCCCGGCCCCACGCACGGCGCACCCTCGCGGCGGGGAAACCGCATCGCGGCGGGGGTTACGCCTCCCTCCGCGATGCAGTTTCCCCGCCGCGAAGGGACACAGCTCCCTCCGCGAGGACGGCAGCACGACGCGCCCCGCCCGCGCTCAACCGGGGCCAACGCGGACAATCGGGGCCAGCGCGCCGGCCCCGATTGTCCGCAGACGCCCTGTTGGCCGCAAGCGCCCGGTTTGCGGCACGACACCGCGGCACGACACCGCGGCGCGCCACGGCACCTCGTCCGCGGGGTGGAGCGCCGCACCACCCGGGCACGCAGTTGCGCGCCGCCACCGCGCCCGCGCGCCAAGCCACCGCGCCCGCGCGCCAAGCCACCGCGCGACCGCGCCAAGCCACCGACGCGACGAGCAGCCACCGGCCGGCTACGGGCGCTTCCGGGCCGAAATCGCCGGTTATACAGGAAACTTCGAAACTGGTCAAGAACATAGTGGACATTTTGCCGAGTTGCGTACTATAGTTGTTCTTTGCGCTCCCAGAATTTCTCTGCCTTCATATTGCGGTCGGCTGCGCGTGCCCGAGGCTCAAGCCCTTTCGGGTTCTCTGGGGCGATCCATCACCGACTGTAACTGGCCCCTGTAAGGCCACCGGAGGTTATTTCCTTGGCTGTTGCGCGCAACGCATCCACCTCGAACTCATCGAAAAACGGATCTCCCAAGAACGGTCGCTCAGCTGAGCGTCTCTCGTTCGCGAAGATCACGGACACCCTGACAGTTCCCGATCTGCTCGCTTTGCAGACCGAGAGCTTCGACTGGCTCGTCGGAAACGACATCTGGAAGGAACGCGCTGCAGAGGCCAAAGCCTCCGGCCGCCAGGACCTTCCGTCGCTCACCGGCCTCGAGGAGATCTTCGAGGAGATCTCCCCCATCGAGGACCTCGGCGCGACGATGCAGCTGTCGTTCACCAATCCCTTCCTCGAAGAGAAGAAGTACTCGATCGACGAGTGCAAGGAGAAGGGCAAGACCTACTCCGCTCCTCTCTACGTCGAGGCCGAGTTCATGAACCACCTCACGGGCGAGATCAAGACCCAGACGGTGTTCATGGGCGACTTCCCCCTGATGACCCCCAAGGGCACGTTCGTCATCAACGGAACCGAGCGCGTCGTCGTGTCGCAGCTCGTCCGTTCCCCGGGTGTGTACTTCGAGCGCCAGCAGGAGAAGACCTCCGACAAGGACATCTACTCCGCCCGCATCATTCCGAGTCGCGGTGCGTGGCTCGAGTTCGAGATCGACAAGCGCGACCAGGTCGGCGTGCGCATCGACCGCAAGCGCAAGCAGTCGGTGACCGTGTTCCTCAAGGCACTCGGACTCACCAGCGAGGAGATCCTCGAGGAGTTCAAGGGTTACGCCTCGATCGAGCTCACCCTCGAGAAGGACAACATCCTCACCAAGGATGAGGCGCTCAAGGACATCTACCGCAAGCTCCGCCCGGGAGAGCAGGTTGCCGCCGAGGCCGCCCGCGCGCTCCTCGACAACTTCTACTTCAACTCGAAGCGCTACGACCTCGCGAAGGTTGGTCGTTACAAGATCAACCGCAAGCT
>NZ_JAYSJZ010000005.1:0-1568 GCF_043726815.1 Lacisediminihabitans sp. | reverse complement strand
GTTTCGGCCATCGCCGACGGTCGTAAGGTGCGCGTCGACGTGGTGGACACCGATTTCTAACAACTCGGAACCCAGCACACAGTCCGCACCGGTCCCTCACGGATCCGACCAGTTGCGGGTCGGTCGTCTCACTAAGGCCCACGGCCTCAAGGGAGCGATCAAGGTCGAGCTCTACACGGATGCCCCGGAACGACGTTTCGTTCCGGGCGCCGTGTTCACCCTCCAGGTGCCGACCTCGTCTCCCTGGCACGGAAAAACCCTCGAGCTCATCGAGCTCAAGTGGTACAACCTGCAGCCGGTGGCATTCTTCAAGAACGTCTCCGACCGGTCGGCCGCCGAGGGCCTGATCAAGGCGATCCTCTGGATCGACCATGACCTCGCCGCCGCGTCGGACGAGGAGGACGCCTGGTACGACCACCAGCTCGTCGGTCTCGCGGTCATGCGCGACGGCATCCGCGTCGGCACCGTCAGCCAGGTGGACCATCTGCCCTCGCAGGACCTCATCCACGTGGCCACCGACGCCGGCGAAGTGCTCGTGCCGTTCGTGAAGGCCATCGTGCCGACTGTCGACATCGCCGCAGGCACCCTCATCGTCACGCCCCCGGATGGACTCTTCGAAGAGCTTCCGGAGGACGACGCAGAGTCGGCGCCGGATGTCGTCGACGTCGAGCCCGAAGTCGAGCCCGGCCCCGCGTCTACCGACTAGGAGCCTCGCGATGCGCATCGACATCGTCACGATCTTCCCGGAGTTCTTCTCCGTGCTCGACGTCTCCCTGCTCGGCAAGGCGCGCCAGACCGGGCTCATCGACCTCGGCGTGCATGACCTGCGGGACTTCACCTTCGACCGGCATCGCACCGTCGACGACACCCCCTACGGCGGCGGTGCCGGCATGGTGATGAAGCCGGAGCCCTGGGGCGAGGCGCTCGACAGCATCCTCTATGCCGGTGAGGCCCAAGGGGCGGATGCGCCGGTCGTGATCTTCCCCTCACCCGCCGGGGAGCTCTTCACCCAGAAGCTTGCCCACGAACTAGCGACCGAGCCCCGCCTCGTCTTCGGCTGCGGGCGCTACGAGGGCATCGACCAGCGAGTCGTCGATTACGCCGCGACCCGCGCACGGGTGCGTCTCGTGAGCCTCGGCGACTATGTGCTCAACGGCGGCGAGGTCGCGACGATGGCCATGATCGAGGCGATCGGGCGACTCATCCCCGGGGTCGTCGGCAACCCTGAGAGCCTTGTCGAGGAGTCCCACTCCGACGGCCTGCTCGAATACCCGAGCTACACCAAGCCGGGCGTCTGGCGGGGATTCGAAGTTCCCCCCGTGCTCCTGAGCGGCAACCACGGCGCGATCGCGACGTGGCGCCACGAGCAGCAGCTCGAACGAACGCGAGCGGTGCGCCCCGACCTCCTTCCGCCGGATTCTGCGGCCGCTCGGCCGTGAGCGAGGGCATCGATGGGGTCGCCTGGCCGGTGCGCACGGAGCGGCTCGAGATCCGACCGGCGACCGAGTCCGACGGGCCGGCGACCTGGAAGTACCGTCAGCAGGAGTCCGTCGGACGCTGGATCACGA
>NZ_JAYSJZ010000004.1:0-15251 GCF_043726815.1 Lacisediminihabitans sp. | reverse complement strand
CGCCGAGGAATTCGCCGACGATCGCTCCGATGAGGGCGAAACCGAAGCTCACGTGGAGGCTGGCAACGATCCAGGTGAAGGCGGACGGGAGCACGACGTGGCGGGTCACCTGCCACTTCGAGGCGCCGAGGATGGTCGCGTTCGCGATGAAGTTGCGGTCGACCTCGCGCACCCCCTGGAAGGCGTTGAAGAAGACCCCGAAGAAGACGAGAACGACCACCAGCAGGATCTTCGACTCGATGCCGAGCCCGAGCGCGAGCACGAACACCGATCCGAGCACGATCCGCGGGATCGAGTTCAGCACCTTGATGTATGGGCTGAACACCTCGGCGAGGAAGCGGATGCGCCCCAGCGCGATGCCCGAGACGATTCCCAGCGCGGTGCCGATCACGAAGCCGATGAGTGCCTCCTCGAGTGTGACCGCGATCTGCTGCCAGAGCGGGCCGATGGCGGTGCCCTCCCGGAACCAGGTGATGAGCTGGGCGAGGATTCCGCTCGGTTCGCCGTAGAGCACGACCTTGAGCTGGTCTGAGCCCACCGCGAGCTGCCAGCCGCCGAGCAGCAGCACGAGCAGGCCGAGCTGGCTCGCGAGCACGCGGAGGCGGCGTTTGCGGGTGCGGGTGCGGGCGGTCGCCGCGATGGTCACCTCGAGTCCCTGGGTCAGCGTGGTCTCGACGCTCGATGCGCTCATCAGGATGCCTTTCCGGTGGTCTGGGTGGACTGCGAATACGCCGTGTCGACCTCGGAGCGCAGCGACTCCCAGATCTGCTGGTAGAGGTCGACGAAGCGCTTGTCGAAGCGGATCTCCTGCACCACCCGGGGGCGGGGCAGGTCGATGGCGAACGTCTCCTTCACGGTTCCGCCCGGACCGGCGGTCATCACCACCACCTTGTCGGCGAGGGCGATGGCCTCCTCGAGGTCATGGGTGACGAACACCACGGCCGGCTTGGTGACATCCCACAGGCCGAGAAGCTCGTTGGACATGATCGCCCGGGTCTGCACGTCGAGGGCGCTGAACGGTTCGTCCATGAGCAGGATCTCCGGCTCGTTGATGAGGCTCTGGGCGAGGGCGACGCGCTTGCGCATGCCGCCGGAGAGCTGATGGGGGAACCGGTCTTCGAAGCCGGCCAGGCCCACTCGACGGATCCAGTCCTTCGCCGAGGCGATCGCGTTCGCCTTGTCGGTGCCCCGGAACTTCGGACCCATCGCGACGTTGTCGAGAACGGACTTCCAGGGGAGCACGGCATCCGTCTGGAACATGAAGCCCACGCCGGGGGTGATTCCCTTTACCGGCTCGCCGTGCACGCTCACCGAACCGGCGCTCGGCCGCTCCAACCCGGAGATCAGGGTGAGCGACGTCGACTTGCCGCATCCGGTCGGGCCGACGATCGCGCAGAATTCGCCCGGGGCCACCTGGAGGGTCATGTCCCGGATCGCGGTGTAGGTCGATCCGTCCGGGGTGGTGAACCGCTTGGTCACGTTCTTCAGGTCGATGGCCGGTCGCAGCGTCGACAGTGGGGTTGAGAACAGGTGCGGCGCAGTGCTCATGAGGCTCCTTTCGATTCGACGACGAACCGCAGGGAGACCTCCGTGCTGTCATCGTTGACGAGGCGCCCGGTTCGGACGCATCTGGGTGGGGCAACGATATGGGCGGCGGCAACCCCGTGTCCGGTTTCCGCGACTTGGTCGCGGATGACCGCATTGCTCACCTTGTGCGCATTAATCTCACGACCCCGATTCGGAGGTCACCGCCTCGCGGTCGCTGTAGCGTGAATCCGTGACGACGAAGACGCGATCGCGGACTGTGGCCGGAGGACTCCGTCGAGCCCGCGGGCGCAGGCGGCTCAGCTTCTCCACGCAGACCCTGGTCTTCCAGCTCGGCGTCGTCGCCCTCGTTGTGCTCGTCTGCACCGGGATGTTCGCCTACCTGAGCTACGGCGAGACCGGGAGCCAGGTCGAGGCGAGAGCGCTCGCCGTGGCGAACAGCGTCGCGGCCCGTGATGACGTGCGCAAACTCGTCACGGCGGTTTCCGCAGCGACGGCCGTTCCCGGAAACGCCGAGCTGCGCGGGGGGCCGATTCAGAGGGCTGCCGAGGAGGTGCGTAGGCGCACCGCCGCGCTCTTCGTGGTGATCACTGATGACGACGGCATCCGTCTCTCCCACCCCACTCCGAGCCTGCTGGGCAAGATGGTCAGCACGAGCCCGAGCGCGGACCTGAAGGGCAAGGTGGTCACCGCGATCGAGAACGGCACGCTGGGGCCGTCGGCGCGGGCCAAGGTGCCGATCTGGTCGCCGGACCACCGCCGCGTGGTCGGCGAGGTGAGCGTCGGATTTTCCATGACGAGCGTGATGCAGAATCTCGCCGCGCTCATCCTCCCGCTCATCGGCGTGGGGATCGGGGTGCTCATCCTCGCCGCGGCGGCCTCGGCCGCCCTCGTGCGGCGACTGCGCACTCTGACCCTCGGACTGGAGCCGGAGGAGATCTCCGCGCTCGTGCAGGACCAGGAGGTCGTGCTCTACGGCGTGGGGGAGGGGGTGATCGGAACGACCCCGGACGGCGTGATCACCGTGTGCAATGCGAAGGCCAGGAGACTGCTCGGCCTGCCGGACGTGATCGGCGACCAGATCCGATTCCTCAGCATCCCCGCCCCGATCATCGACCTGCTCGACCGTCCGCAGCTCGGCGACGACGCCTCGGTGCAGGTCGTGGTCGGCCAATCCGTGCTCGTGGTGACGGCGCGCAAGGTCACGCGGGGCGCGAGCGATCTCGGCTGGGTGATCATGGTGCGCGACAGGACCGACGTCGAGGCGCTGAGCCGCCAGTTGTTCGCGGTCGAGGCGCTGTCCACTGCCCTGCGCGCCCAGCGCCACGAATTCGCCAATCGCCTGCACACGATCTCCGGGCTGCTCGAGATCGGCGAGACGGCGGAGGCGGCGCACTACTTGCGCCAGACTCTCGAGACGGGGCCGCTGAAGCATCCGGTCGAGCACGGCGATCGGCTGCAGGACTCGTATCTGCAAGCCTTCGTCGGCGCGAAGGGATCCCAGGCCGCCGAACGGGGCGTGCTGCTGAGGATCGGCGCGGAGACGCTCATCGCCGGTGCGGTGGTCGATCCGCAGGACGTCACGACAGTCCTCGGCAACCTCATCGACAACGCGGTGGTCGCCGCCGTGCATGGCAGGGACGAGAGCCGCTGGGTCGAAATCGAGCTGCTGAGCGAGGGAGACACCCTCCACCTCGTCGTCGCCGACTCGGGCGACGGAATCGGGGGAGACCGGGAACTGCCCTTCGTGGAGGGCTACACGACCGCCACCGGCATGGGCGACGAGAGCCACGGACACGGCCTCGGCCTCGCGCTCTCCCGCCAGATCGCCCGGCGCCGCGGCGGCGACGTCTGGCTGGCGTCCGCGGGAGCCGTCGGGGGGCCGGGCGCGGTCTTCTGTGCGAGGCTCCCCGGGGTGCTCTCGGCGGAGGAGTCCGTGCGACCGGCCTCGCCACGGGCGGTGGTCTGACGACATGGCCGACGACATCCGTGTGCTCATCGTCGACGACGACTTCCATGTGGCCAAGCTGCACGTGGCGTACGTCAATGCGATCCCGGGCTTCACCGCCCTTCCTCCGGTGAGCGGGGGAGAGGAGGCGATCCGCGTCGTGCGGGCGATGCAGCCGGAGCTCGTGCTTCTCGACATCTACCTGCCGGACGTCAATGGGCTCGACGTGCTCCGCGGCCTCGACGTGGACGTGTTCGTGATCAGTGCGGCATCCGATGTCGCGTCCGTTCAGAAGGCGCTCCGTCGCGGTGCCCTCAGCTATCTCATCAAGCCGTTCCGGGCGGAGTTCCTCGAGCAGAGGCTCCGGGCCTACGCCCGCTACCGCAGCGTGCTCGCGGCCGGCCGCACCCTCGACCAGGAGGCCGTCGAACGAGCCCTCCGCATCCTGCACCCCGGGGAATCCGGCGCTGGCAAGCCCCGGGCGGCCACCGAGGCCGCGGTGCTCGAGATCCTGCGGCGCACAAGCGTTCCGACCGCCGCATCCGAGGTGGCGAGCGAGGTGGGGATCTCCCGCGCCACGGCACAGCGCTACCTGTCGAGCCTCGTCTACGAGGGCGCGGCGACCGTGCAGCTCCGCTACGGCAGCACGGGGAGGCCGGAGCATCGCTACAGCGTGCGGGGCGCCGGAGCCGCCGATTCGTGAACTGCGGCGCGGAGGCGGTATGGTCTTTTTCATGGACATGCACGGGACGCGTCAGGGTGAGGTTCGCCTGCCGGTGATCCGCGCGCGCCGATCGTCGGCGACGCCGCAGCGCTGATTCGTCAGCGTACCCAGCAGCGCCGCCGCCCCGATCCCCGTCCGATCGATCACAAAGGTAGAGGCATGTCTCTCTCCGTTGCCGTGGCTGGTGCCAGTGGCTATGCGGGTGGTGAACTCCTGCGACTCCTCGCAGGGCACCCCGATTTCACGGTGACCACGGTCACCGCATTCTCCAACGCCGGCCACTCGCTGGCCTCCGTGCAGCCCCATCTGCGTTCCCTCGGTCACCTGACCCTCGCGGAGACCACCGCGCAGTCGCTCGCCGGTCACGACGTGGTGTTCCTCGCGCTGCCGCATGGCAAGTCGGGGGAGCTCACCGAGCACCTGCCGGCCGACACCCTCGTGGTCGACTGCGGCGCCGACCATCGGCTGCGCAGCGCGGCGGACTGGGCGGCCTTCTATCCCGGCCAGTACTTCGAGGCCTGGGACTACGGCGTGCCCGAACTCATCGTCGGCGGGGCGAAGCAGCGTGAGGCGCTCGTCGGCTCGCGCCGCATCGCCGCTCCCGGCTGCAACGCCAGTACCGTCGCCCTGGCGCTCGCGCCGGGCATCGCGGCCGGGGTGATCGAGGAGCGCGACCTGGTGGCCGTGCTCGCGGTCGGCCCTTCCGGGGCCGGCAAGAGTCTCAAACTCGAGAACCTCGCGGGCGAGATCCTCGGCTCCGCCAACCCGTATGCGGTCGGCGGGACGCACCGCCACATCCCCGAGATCCTGCAGGGTCTGCGCGGTGCGGGGGCGCAGTCGCCCACCATCTCGTTCACGCCGGTCATCGTTCCGATGTCCCGCGGCATCCTCGCCACCTCCACCGCGCGGATCGTGCCAGGCACCTCGGCGACCGCGATCCGGGATGCCTGGGAGAGCGCGTACGCGGACGAACCGTTCGTGCACCTCCTGCCCGCCGGGTCCTTCCCGCGCACCGCGGATGTGCTCGGCGCCAACACCGCCCTCATCGGCCTCGCCATCGACGAGGCGGCCGGCCGCGTCGTCACGGCGACGGCCGTGGACAATCTCGTCAAGGGCACGGCGGGCGCCGCCATCCAGTCCGCCAACATCGCCCTCGGCCTGCTCGAGACCGCGGGCCTTCCAGTGGACGGAGTCGCACCATGAGCGTCACCCACCCCCGCGGTTTCACCGCCTCCGGAGTCGAATCGGGACTGAAGGCGAGCGGCGGTCGCGACATCGCGCTCGTCGTGAACACCGGCCCGAGCCAGGCGGCCGCCGCCGTGTTCACCAGCAACCGGGCGAAGGCGAACCCCGTGATCTGGTCGCAGCAGGCGATCGCCGACGGCATCCTCATTGCGATCGTGCTCAACTCGGGCGGCGCCAATTGCTACACGGGTGCCCGCGGCTTTCAGGTGACGCACTCGACCGCCGAGCTCGCCGCGAGCCTCCTCGGCGTCTCCGCGTCCGACATCCTGATCTGCTCGACGGGCCTCATCGGCGAGCAGCTCGATCTCGACAAGGTGTCGGCCGGCCTCACCGCCGCTCACGGCGACCTGAGCGACGACGGCGGGCTGGATGCCGCCCTGGCGATCATGACCACCGATACCCACCCCAAGCAATCAGTGGTCACCCGCGACGGCTGGTCGATCGGCGGCATGGCGAAGGGCGCAGGCATGCTCGCGCCGGGTCTGGCGACGATGCTCGTGGTGGTCACCACCGATGCCGACCTCCCGTCGGCCGTGCTCGACACCGCCCTCCGCGAGGCGACCCGGGTCACCTTCGACCGCCTCGACTCTGACGGGTGCATGTCCACCAACGACACGGTCGCCCTGCTCGCCTCGGCGGCATCCGGCATCTCGCCGAGCGCCGACGAGTTCGGGGTGGCCCTCACCGAGCTGTGCGCGGACCTCGCGGCCCAGCTCCAACAGGACGCGGAGGGCGCGGCTCACGACATCACGATCGAGGTCGTGGCCGCGGCCACCGAGGACGACGCGGTCGAGGTCGGTCGAGCGGTGGCGCGAAACAACCTGTTCAAGGCAGCCGTGTTCGGCAACGATCCCAACTGGGGTCGGGTGCTCGCCGCGGTGGGAACGACGGCCGCGGCCTTCGACCCGTACGACATCGACGTCACAATCAACGGCATCCGGGTGGCCCACGCCGGCGAACCGGACCAGTCACGCGACCTCGTCGACCTCAGCGGGCGGGCGGTCCACCTCGTGATCGACCTGAACTCCGGAGAGTCCACGGCCACGATCCGCACCAACGACCTCACGCACGACTACGTGCACGAGAACAGCGCGTACTCCAGCTGATGGGCGCGCACAGTTCGGAGGCGTCGACGAAGGCGCAGGCCCTGATCGAGTCCCTGCCGTGGCTTCGGGAGTTCCAGGGCAAGACCATCGTGGTGAAGTTCGGTGGCAACGCCATGGTCAACGAGGAACTCAAGCGCGCCTTCGCCGAGGACATGGTCTACCTGCGTCAGGTGGGAGTGTTCCCCGTCGTGGTGCACGGCGGAGGTCCCCAGATCTCGGCGGAGCTCGAGCGTCGGGGTATCCCCAGCGAGTTCCGCGGCGGGCTTCGCGTCACGAGCCAGGAGGCGCTCCAGGTCGTGCGCGAGGTGCTCACCGTGGAGGTCGGCCCCCAGCTCTCCGCCCTCATCAACGAGCACGGTCCCCTCGCGCAGGCCCTGTCCGGCGAGACCGACGGGCTCTTCTCCGGCACCCGCCGGGGCACGGTAGTCGACGGCGAAGAGGTGGACCTCGGCCTCGTCGGCGACGTGACGGCGGTCAATCCCGCAACCGTCACCGCCATCCTGGCCGCCGGCAAGATCCCCGTCGTCTCGTCGATCGCGCCGGACTCCGCCCACCACGGGCAGTCCCTCAACGTGAACGCCGACTCGGCGGCGTCGGCACTGGCCGTCGCCCTCGGTGCGGCGAAGCTCATCATCCTCACCGACGTCGCCGGGCTCTACCGCGACTGGCCGAACCGCGACTCGCTCGTCTCCTCGATCGATGCGACCGAGCTGGCTGCGCTTCTCCCGTCTCTGGAAACGGGGATGATCCCCAAGATGACCGCCTGCCTCGACGCGGTGCGGGGCGGGGTGCCGAAGGCGGCCATCATCGACGGCCGAGTGCTGCACGCGATCCTGCTGGAGGCGTTCACCGCCGAGGGAATCGGAACCGAAGTCATCCCGACCGCCGAGGAGGCAGCACTGTGACCGACAACGACGACTGGCGCGAACGCTTCGGCGACGCCATGATGGGCTCCCTCGCGTCCCCGATGGCGATGCTCGTGCGCGGGGAGGGCGCCCATGTCTGGGACTCGGACGGCACGCGCTACCTCGACTTCCTCGCCGGAATCGCGGTCAACGCCCTCGGCCACGCCCATCCGGTGCTCGTCGAGGCCGTCAGCACGCAGGTCGCGACCCTCGCCCACGTCTCCAACTACTTCGCCACCCCGCCGCAGCTCGAACTCGCCGAGCGACTCATGCGCATCACGGGAGCGGGCGACTCGGGCCGCGTCTACTTTTGCAATTCGGGCGCCGAGGCGATCGAGGCCGCGATCAAGCTCGCCAGGCTCAACCGCGGCGACGGATCGCGCACGCGCATCCTGTCCCTCGTGAATTCGTTCCACGGTCGCACCATGGGCTCGCTCTCGCTCACCGGCAAGGCGGCGATGCGCGAGCCCTTCGAACCGCTGTTGCCCGGGATCGAGCACATCGCCACGACGATCGAGGCGCTCGAGGAGGCGATGGATGACACGGTCGCCGCGCTGTTCGTCGAGCCGATCAAGGGAGAGGCCGGTGTCATCGACCTCCCGGACGGCTACCTCCAGCGCGCCCGCGCGCTCACCGAGCAGCACGGAGCGCTGCTCATCCTCGACGAGATCCAGACCGGTGTCGGTCGCACGGGAACCTGGTTCGCGTTCCAGCAGCACGGCATAGTGCCCGATGCCCTCGCCCTGGCCAAGGGCATCGCCGGCGGTGTGCCGATCGGCGCTCTCGTCACCTTCGGCTGGGCCTCCGACCTCTTCAAGCCCGGGCAGCACGGCAGCACCTTCGGCGGCAACCCGCTCGCGACGGCCGCGGGAAATGCCGTCCTCGGCGAGATCGAGCGGGCCGGACTTATCGAGAACGCCGCGCACCTCGGCGCGAGGCTCCGGCAGATCATCGCCGACCTCGGGTCGCCGCTGATCGCCGAGATCCGCGGGCAGGGCGCCCTCGTGGGCCTCGGGCTGTCGAGGCCCGCCGCGGCGGAGCTGTCGGCCGCGGCCTTCTCCGCCGGACTCATCATCAACGCACCCAATGAGTCGAGCATCCGGCTCGCCCCGCCGCTCATCGTGGGCGACGCGGAACTCGAGGAGTTCCGCGAACTCTTCGCCAAGGCCCTGGAGGCAGTCGCATGACCCGACATTTCCTGCGCGACGACGACCTCAGCCAGGCCGAGCAGACCGCCATCCTCGATCTCGCGGTCGAGCTCAAGGGGGACCGTTTCGGCACCCGGCCGCTCGCCGGCCCGCAGACCGTCGCCGTGATCTTCGACAAGTCGTCTACCCGAACCCGGGTATCGTTCGCGGTCGGCATCGCCGAGCTCGGCGGCATCCCGCTGATCATCTCCACGGCGAACAGCCAGCTCGGCGGCAAGGAGACGGCCACCGACACGGCTCGCGTGCTCGAACGCCAGGTCGCCGCGATCGTCTGGCGCACCTTCGCGCAGTCCGGGCTCGAGGAGATGGCCCTGGGCACGACGGTTCCCGTGATCAACGGCCTCTCCGACGACTTCCACCCCTGCCAGCTGCTGGCCGACCTGCTCACCATCCGGGAGCACCGCGGCACCCTCGCCGGTCTCACCGTCACCTTCCTCGGCGACGGCGCGAGCAACATGGCGCAGTCCTACCTGCTGGCCGGCGCGACGGCCGGCATGCACGTTCGCGTCGCCTCGCCCGTCGACTACGCGCCCACGGACTCGGTGGTCGACGCCGCCGACGTGGCGGCGGCGAAGAGCGGCGGCTCAGTCACCCTCTTCACCGACCCGATCGAGGCCGTCGCCGGTGCGGATGTCGTGGTGACCGACACCTGGGTCTCGATGGGCAAGGAGGAGGAGAAGGCCGAACGCCTGACCACCCTCGGTTCCTATCGCGTGGACGCGGAACTGATGGCACTGGCCAGGCCGGACGCGCTCTTCCTGCACTGCCTCCCGGCCGACCGCGGCTACGAGGTCACCGCCGAGGTGATCGACGGCCCCCAGAGCGTCGTCTGGGACGAGGCCGAAAACCGCCTGCACGCCCAGAAGGCGCTCATGGTCTGGCTCCTCCAGCAGTAGCCGCCCAGTCCCTTCATCCCCTTCCGAAATCCATGCATTCCTCGCGACACGCCGGTTCTCTGCAGCAGACACGCCGATCCGACCGAGGAATGCATGGATTTCGGAAGGGATCGACGCCAAATCGGCACCCTAAGCTTGTCAACGAATAACACAAGGAGCAGTTACATGGCAGAACGCGTCGTCCTCGCATACTCCGGTGGTCTCGACACCTCGGTCGGCATCGGCTGGCTCAAGGACGCGACCGGCAAGGAGGTCGTGGCCCTCGCCGTCGACGTCGGCCAGGGCGGCGAGGACATGGATGACATCCGCCAGCGTGCGCTCGACTGCGGCGCCGTCGAGGCGATCGTCGTCGACGCGCGCGACGAGTTCGCGAGCGACTACCTCATGCCCTCGCTCAAGGCCAACGCGCTCTACCAGAAGCGCTATCCGCTCGTGTCCGCGCTCAGCCGTCCACTCATCTCGAAGCACCTCGCCCGCGTCGCGCGGGAACTCGGCGCCGACAGCGTCGCGCACGGCTGCACCGGCAAGGGCAACGACCAGGTCCGATTCGAGGCCGCCGTCGCCGCTCTCGCCCCGGAACTCACGAGCATCGCCCCGGTGCGCGACCTCGCGCTCACCCGCGACAAGGCGATCGTCTACGCCAACGAGCACAACCTGCCGATCCGCCAGAGCGCGGCCAATCCGTATTCGATCGACAAGAACGTCTGGGGCCGGGCGGTGGAGACCGGGTTCCTCGAGGACCCGTGGAACGCCCCGATCGAGGACCTCTACGAGTACACCCAGGACCCCAACGTCAACCGCGAGGCCGACGAGATCGTGATCACCTTCGAGCGGGGCATCCCGGTCGCCCTCGACGGAGTCGCCTACAGCCCGCTAGCGATCGTCGAGGAGCTCAATGCCGTCGCTGGCAAGCACGGCGTGGGTCGCATCGATGTTGTCGAGGATCGCCTCGTCGGCATCAAGAGCCGGGAGGTCTATGAGGCCCCTGCCGCCATCGCCCTGATCGCCGCGCACGAGGCCCTCGAGGCGCTCACGCTCGAGCGCGACCTCGGCCGTTACAAGCGCGGCGTCGAAGCCGAGTGGGCGAACCTCGTCTACGACGGCCTGTGGTTCTCGAGCCTCAAGCGTTCGCTCGACGTGTTCATCGACGACACCCAGCGGTACGTGAGCGGCGAGATCCGCCTCCTACTCCAGGGCGGTCGTGCGGTCGTGACCGGCCAGAAGAGCGCGGAGAGCCTCTACGACTTCGACCTCGCGACCTACGACACGGGCGACACCTTCGACCAGTCGCTCTCCAAGGGTTTCATCGAGATCTGGTCGCTGCCGAGCAAGATCTCGGCGCGCCGCGAGGCGTCGAGCAAGTAGGGGCCAGACTGTGTCGAAATCTGGCGACGAAGAACCGACGGTCGGTAAGACGACCGAGGGGGCGCTATGGGGCGGTCGGTTCTCCAGCGGCCCGTCGCCGGAGCTCGCCCGCCTGAGCAAGTCCACTCATTTCGACTGGCAGCTCGGCCCGTACGACCTCGCCGGGTCGCGAGCGCACGCCAAGGCGCTCGCGGCGGCCGGCTACCTCACCGACGACGAGCTGGTGCGCATGCTCGAATCCCTCGACACCCTGCGTGTGGCGTTCGAGGACGGCAGCTTCGCCGAACTCGAGTCGGACGAGGACGTGCACGGGGCCCTCGAGCGTGGCCTGATCGAGGTCGCCGGCGCGGAACTCGGCGGTAAGCTGCGCGCCGGGCGCAGTCGAAACGACCAGATCGCCACCCTCGTGCGCCTGTACCTGCTCGACCATGCCCGGGCGATCACCCACCACGTCGTCGACCTCGTCGACGCCATCGCCGCGCAGGCGGAGGCGCACCTCGGCGCGCCGATGCCGGGCCGCACCCACATGCAGCACGCCCAGCCCGTGCTGCTCTCGCACCACCTTCTGGCCTACGCCTGGCCGCTCGTTCGCGACCTCGAACGGTTGAGGGACTGGTCGGTTCGCGCCCGGTCGTCTCCCTACGGCGCCGGCGCGCTGGCCGGCAGTTCGCTCGGCCTCGACCCGCAGCTCGTCGCCACCGAGTTGGGCCTCGACCGACCGACCGAGAATTCGATGGATGCCACGGCCAGCCGCGACGTCGTGGCCGAGTTCGCCTTCGTGGCCTCGCTCGTCGGCATCAACCTCTCGCGGTTCGCCGAGGACATCATCATCTGGAACACCCGGGAGTTCGGCTTCGTCACGCTGCACGACTCGTATTCCACGGGTTCGTCGATCATGCCGCAGAAGAAGAACCCCGACATCGCGGAACTCGCCCGCGGCAAGTCCGGTCGGCTCGTCGGCAACCTCGCGGGCCTGCTCGCCACGCTCAAGGGGCTTCCCCTCGCCTACAACCGCGACCTGCAGGAAGACAAGGAACCGGCCTTCGACTCGGTCACCACCCTCGAGGTGCTGCTGCCGGCGTTCACCGGGATGGTCGCCTCCCTGCGCTTCGACACGGCGCGCATGGCGGAACTCGCCCCCCAGGGCTTCTCGCTCGCGACGGATGTCGCCGAGTGGCTCGTGACCCAACGCGTGCCGTTCCGCGACGCCCACGAGATCAGCGGGGCGCTCGTCAGCTTCTGTGAGCAACGCGGGCTACAGTTGGATGAGCCGACCGATGCCGAGCTGACCGCGATCTCGCCCCATCTCACGCCCGCGGTGCGCTCGGTGCTCACCGTCGCCGGGTCGATCGCGAGCCGCGACGGCGCCGGGGGAACGGCAACAGTCCGAGTGAGCGAGCAGCTCGCCGCCCTTACCCGTCGGATTCGAGAGTTGGAGATGTACCTGCAATGACGCTCAGCAAGGACAACAAGCCGCAGCGGCCGGAACAGAGCCGCACCCAGAAGATCGTGATGTGGAGCATCTTCGCGGTGGCCGGCGCGATGGCCGTCGCTGCGGTGATCCTCTTCTTCGTGAGCGGCGCCCGCCTCTTCTGATGTTCGACCGTGACGTCCTGGCCCGGCCGGCGACCGAGGTCGCCCTCGACCTGCTCGGCGCCACCCTCTCGCGGGACTCGGACGAGGGACGGGTGACCATCCGTCTCACCGAGGTCGAGGCCTACCTCGGCGAGGTGGACCCGGGGTCGCACGCCTTCCGCGGCCTCACCAAGCGCACCATCGTGATGTTCGGCGAGCCCGGGCATCTCTACACCTACTTCACCTACGGCATGCACGTCTGCGCGAACATCGTGTGTTCTCCGCACGGCACCGCCTCGGCCGTGCTCCTCCGCGGCGGCGAGGTGGTCGAGGGGCTCGAAATCGCCCGGGCGCGGCGCACGACCTCCCGGTCGGATGCCGACCTCGCACGCGGGCCGGCGCGGCTCGTCGTGGCCCTGGGCGTGACCCTCGCGGACGGCGGGGCGGATCTCGCCGAGTCGCCCTTCGACCTCACCCTGCCGACGGTGCGCGCGGATCACGACGCCGGGCCGCGCACGGGTGTGTCGGGGGACGGCGGGTCGGCCGAGTATCCGTGGCGGTTCTGGATTCCGGGCGACCGCACGGTGTCCCCGTACAAGGCCCACGCGAAGGTTCGCCGGCCATGACCGACGGGGGCCACGGCGGCTCGGAGTTCACCGCGGTCGAGCGGTTCATCGACGACCGCGCGCACCGCCTCCTCGCACGGGCGCCGAACAGCACGCCGTGGAAGGCACTCGTCGAGTTCCTCGTCTTCGGCCTCAAACAGGCCTGGGCCTGCATCTTTGGCGCGGCGATGCTGGCGATTCTCTTCGCAACCAGACTCTGGTACCCCGAGGGGGCCTGGCTCGCCCGAAACGACTTCGTCACGATCGCCGCGGTCGTGGTGCAGGTGCTCATGGTCGCCTTGCGCCTCGAGACTCTGCGGGAACTGCGGGTGATCATCCTGTTCCACCTCGTCGGCACGGGAATGGAGCTCTTCAAGACGAGCGTCGGTTCGTGGGTCTACGAGGGCCCGGGGGTGTTGCACCTGTTCGGCGTGCCGCTCTACAGCGGTTTCATGTACGCGGCGGTCGGGTCGTACATGGTGCGCGTCTTCCGCCTGTTCGACCTGCGCTTCGACCGGTACCCCCCGCGTTGGCTCACCGCGCTTCTCGCGGTGCTCATCTACGCCAACTTCTTCACCCACCACTACGTCTGGGACTTCCGCTGGGTGCTCGTCGCGGCGGTGATCCTCGTGTTCGGCGCGAGCGTGATGCATTTCCGGGTGTTCAGGCTGAGGCTCCGGATGCCGCTGGTGGTGGCCTTCCTGCTCGTGGCGCTGTTCATCTGGATCGCGGAGAACGTCGCCACCTGGTCCAACGCGTGGGCCTACCCCAACCAGGTGGACGGCTGGCAACCGGTGTCGATCACCAAGCTGGTCTCGTGGTTCCTGCTGATGATCATTTCGGTGGTGCTCGTGACCTGGGTGTACAAACCGCGTCCGTTGGAGACCGGGGGAGTCGTTGCGGGCGGTTCCGGTCCCGTCCCGACGCCCGGTCCGGCGGTCGAACCGACGGGCTAGACCACGATCAGCAGGGCGCACGCCCCGGCCCAGGCGAGGCTCACGAGGGTGCCGATGATGAACCGTTCGCGGATCTCGGGGCTGTCCAACTCGGAGAAGCGCCCGAGCCCCTTCACCGCGATGAGCACGGCGACGATCTCGAGGTGGCCGAGCACAATGGCGGCAATCACGACGAGGCGCTCGACGTAGCCGATTGTCGTCCCGCCGCGCAACACCTCCGCGTCGCGGCGGGTGCCGTCCCGGCTCTCCTTCAGGATGATCCCGCCATGGTGCCCGTCGGTCACCGTCGCCCCGGTTCCGCGATCGGCGAAGGCGAGCACGGCGACGGTGATGGGGTTGCCGGCGACGACGCCGAGCAGCGCGAGGCCGATCCCGCCGATCACCGCGACCGGGTGGCTGGGCGCGGGAACGGAGATGAGGAAGGCGGCACCGGCGAGGCCGATCGCCACCGGGGCGATCGTCACGAGAGAGAGGCGGGGGCGCCTGAACCGGATGGACGTGACGGCGACCGCGAGCGACGCCGAGATCACGAGGAGCGCTGCCGCCCAGAGGATGCTGCTGACGACGATCATCGAGTGTCCCTTTCCGGCGACCCGCCGGCGGTCGTGGTGATCGACCCCGCTCGCGTTCCCGCCTCGACCATTAGACCGCAGAGTAGAGGCGCCGACCGGTCCGGCACGCGCGTCCCGCCCGAGTCGGCGGGGCGAAGGCGCGCGACGGCCACTCCTGGCGACGCAAACCCCTACTCGATGGACGGCCGATTCCCGCGCGACACGGCGGCACGTGGCGGTTTTGAGGTGCACTTTGGCCGCTGAACGACGCGACACGCCCGGGATTGTCCGCAATTTCGCTGGCAGGCGATTCACCCGTAATGTTTCCTCTTGTCACCCCAAAGGTTCGTCAGGCGGAAGTGCCAGGCGGCCTCAAGAGGGACCAAATCCAAGTCATATAGCGGTGTTCCTCTTGCAGGAAGCCGTCTTCAGATCTTAGGATGAGTAACCCACCCCCGTGAGCAATCGGAACGGTTTTGCATGCGCTTTTGAGCGTCGCGGCCGATTTGACAAACTGCGCAAGGGTGGTAAGTTGGACAGGTTGCCTTTCGCGGAAGCGGGGGTGGCGTGGTAGTGGTGATTGGCCCCGGGTAGCAGCCGTGATGGTGAAAACCGGGAGCGT